>NZ_JBSFYP010000014.1:0-127432 GCF_053599835.1 Micromonospora sp. NPDC005163 | reverse complement strand
GCCCGGCCGGCCACCAGCACGCTGGCCGCGCCGCCCGGGCGCAGCGCGGTGGCCAGCGCGGCCACCACCGCCGCCGGGTCGTCGACGACCTCCAGCACGGCGTGGCAGAGCACCAGGTCGACGCCGGCCGGCTCGACCAGCCCCGCGAGGGCGTCCCCATCGCCCTGCACGGCGGCGATCCGGTCGGCCACCCCGGCCTCGGCGGCCCGGCGGGTGAGCGCGGCCAGCGCGTCGGGGCTGGCGTCGACCACGGTGACGCGGTGCCCGGCGCGGGCCAGCGGGACGGCGAAGCCACCCGTGCCGCCGCCCACGTCCAGCACGGTGAGCTCGGCGTCGCCGCGCCGGTCCAGCTCGGCGCGGAGCACCGACCAGATCACGGCGGTACGGGGGGTCAGCGGCGGCCCGGTGAACCGGCCTCGGGTCTGCTCCACCCGGTCGAGCCTAGTCACCCGGTCCATCGGTCAGGACTCGCCGCCCTCGACCTCGTCCTCCGCGCGGGATCGCCGCTCGTTGGCGACCGGACCGTTGGTCACCTCGTACTCGCGAGGGTCGGCGAGGTGCGACGGCATCCAGCCCGCGCCGAGCCGGGTCCGCCGGGAGTTGGCGATTCCACCGGTGTACGTGTGATTCCCCATCGCTGTTCATTCCCCTCATGGCTCACGGGCCGCTCTGCCCGCTCGGCACGAGTCTCCCGCTCGGCGGCGCCGGAAACCGTAATGTGGATCACTGAATCAGCGGAAGTCACGGGATGCGGGGCTGACCGGTGGCTCGATGGCGTCCAGCCGGTCGGCAACGAGGTTGGTCACCCCCTCGTTCCGCTCCAGCCGCCCACGGACCACCAGCGCGGCGCTGGTCCGGGCCACCCGCCGGTAGCGCTGCCACAGCCCCGGCGAGCAGGTGACGTTGAGCATCCCGGTCTCGTCCTCCAGGTTGAGGAAGGTGACCCCGCCCGCGGTCGCCGGGCGCTGCCGGTGGGTGACGATGCCGCCGACCCGGATCCGCTGCCCGGGCTCCACCCGGCCGAGCCGGGCGATCGGCACCGCGCCGAGCACGTCGAGCTGACCCCGGATGAACCGGGCCGGATGGCTCTCCGGCGACAGCCCGGTGGCCCACACGTCGGCGACCAGCCGATCCACCGCCTCCATCCCGGGCAGGGTGGGTGCCGCCGCGCCGGTCACCGTGCCGGGCAGCCGACCCGGCCGGTCCTGGGCCGCCGCGCCGGCAGCCCAGAGCGCTTCCCGCCGGGTCAGCCCGAAACAGGCGAACGCGTCCGCGGTGGCCAGCGCCTCCAGCTGCGCGGCGGTGAGACCGACCCGCCGGGCCAGGTCCGGCATGTCCCGGTACGGTCCACCGGTCGCCCGTTCGGCCTCGATCCGCTCGGCCACCTCGGCGCCGAGGGTCCGCACGCCGGACAGCCCGAGCCGGACCGCCGGGCCGCCCAGCCCCCAGGCGTGCGGCGGCTCCCCCGGGCCGCTGCCCCACCGGGTGTCCGGGGTGGACTCCAGCACCGCCTTCGACCCGCTGGCGTTGATGTCCGGGCGGCGTACCTCCACCCCGTGCCGGCGAGCGTCGTCCACCAGGGTCTGTGGGGAGTAGAAGCCCATCGGCTGGGCGTTCAGCAGCGCGGCCAGGAACGGCGCCGGGTGGTAGCGCTTGAGCCAGGAGCTGGCGTAGACCAGGTAGGCGAAGCTCATCGCGTGGCTCTCCGGAAAGCCGTAGCTGGCGAACGCGGTGAGCTTGCGGTAGACGTCGTCGGCCAGCTCGCCGGTGATGCCCCGCTCGGCCATCCCGGCGTAGAGCCGGTCGGCGATGCGGGTCATCCGCTCGACCGAGCGTTTGGCGCCCATCGCCCGGCGCAGTTGGTCGGCCTCGGCCGCGTCGAAGCCGGCCAGGTCGATGGCGAGCTGCATCAGCTGCTCCTGGAACAGCGGCACGCCCAGGGTCTTCTCCAACGCGTTGCGCATCAGCGGGTGCGCGAAGGTCACCGGCTCCAGGCCGTTCTTGCGCCGGATGAACGGGTGCACCGAGCCGCCCTGGATCGGGCCGGGCCGGATCAGCGCCACCTCGACCACCAGGTCGTAGAACTCGCGGGGTTTGAGCCGGGGCAGGGTGGCCATCTGGGCGCGGCTCTCCACCTGGAACACCCCGACCGAGTCCGCCCGGCAGAGCATGTCGTAGACCTCCGGGTCGTCCAGCGTCATGTCGCCGAGGTCCAGGCTCATGCCGATCATGTCGTAGCCGTAGTGCAGCGCGGAGAGCATGCCGAGGCCGAGCAGGTCGAACTTGACCAGACCGACCGCCGCGCAGTCGTCCTTGTCCCACTGGAGCACGCTGCGCCCGGGCATCCGCCCCCACTCCACCGGGCAGACCTCGATCACCGGCCGGTCGCAGATCACCATGCCGCCGGAGTGGATGCCCAGGTGCCGGGGGAACGTCTGCAACTCGTTGGCGTACTCGACCACCTGCTCGGGGATGTCCTCGACGTCGACCGTCGCGACCGAACCCCACCGGTCGATCTGCTTGCTCCAGGCGTCCTGCTGGCCGGGTGAGAAGCCGAACGCCTTGGCCACGTCCCGCACCGCCGACCGGGGCCGGTAGGAGATGACGTTGGCGACCTGGGCGGCGTGCTCCCGGCCGTAGCGGGTGTAGACGTGCTGGATCACCTCCTCCCGGCGGTCGGACTCGATGTCCACGTCGATGTCCGGCGGGCCGTCCCGCTCCGGGGCGAGGAAACGCTCGAAGAGCAACCGGTGCCGGACGGCGTCCACGTTGGTGATCCGCAGCGCGTAGCAGACCGCCGAGTTGGCCGCCGAACCCCGGCCCTGGCAGTAGATGTCCTGCGCACGGCAGAACGCGACGATGTCGTAGACCACCAGGAAGTAGCCGGGGAAGCCCAGCTCCTCGATCATGTTCAGCTCGTGGTCGAGCTGCGCGTACGCCGTCGGGTGCGCCTGCGGCGGACCGTAGCGCTCCCGCGCCCCGTCGGCGGTCAGCTTGCGCAGCCAGCTCATCTCGGTGTGCCCCGGCGGCACCGGGTACGCCGGCAGCTGCGGCGCGACCAGTTGGAGGTCGAAGGCCAGCTCGGCGCCGAACTCGGCGGCCCGGGCCACCGCGCCCGGGTACGCGGCGAACCGGGCCGCCATCTCCGCGCCGCTGCGCAGGTGGGCGGTGGCCGCCGCGGGCAGCCAGCCGTCGATCTCGTCCAGGCTGCGCCGGGCCCGGACGGCGGCGACCGTGGTGGCCAGCCGCCGCCGGCCGGGGCTGGCGTAGTGCACGTTGTTGCTGGCCACCGTCGGCAGCCCGGCCGCGGCGGCCAGGTCGGCGAGCGCGTCGTTACGGTCGGCGTCGACGGGGTGGCCGTGGTCGGTCAGCTCCACCGCCACCGTCTCCGCGCCGAAGAGCGCGGTCAGCCGGTCCAGCTCGCGGGCCGCCGCGTCCACCCCCTCGGTGAGCAGCGCCGCCGGCACGTGGCCCTTGCGGCAGCCGGTCAGCACCAGCACGTGGTCGCGCAGCTCGGCGGCGACCTCCTCCAGCTCCCCGTAGACCGGGCGGCCCTTCTCCCCGCCGCGCAGCTGGGCGCGGGCGATGGTGGTGGCCAGCCGGGCGTACCCCTCGTGGCCGTGCGCGAGCACCAGCAGGTGCGCGCCGTGCGGGTCGGGCTCACCGTTCTGCGGACCGGGCAGCCCGAGGGAGAGCTCCGCGCCGAAGATGGTCGGCAGGGCCAGCGCGCGGGCCGCCTCGGCGAAGCGGACCACACCGTAGAAGCCGTCGTGATCGGTGACGGCGAGGGCGGTGAGCCCCAGCCGGGCCGCCTCCTCGGCCAGCTCCTCCGGATGGCTGGCGCCGTCGAGGAAGCTGAAGTTGGTGTGCGCGTGCAGCTCCGCGTAGGGCACCACACCGTCGGGGCGGGCCAGCTCCGGCGGCTGGTACTGCTCGCGCCGGCGGCTCCAGGCCGGGGAGTCCCCGCCGTCGGCGTCCACGGCGAGCGGGTCCACCACGTGCAGGTGCCGCTCGCCCCGGCTCCCCCGTTTGTCGTCGGCCCGGCCGGAGAGCACCCGTTCCAGCTCCGACCAGGGCATCTTCGGGTTGTGGAAGCTCATCCGGCTGGCTCCGGCGGCGAGAGGGGCGGTGAGCGATATACCTGAGAGTCATAAATATGCCTCACAGTCATATCGCTCACCGGGGCATCCGCCTCCGGCCTGGAGCGGACAAGGACCAGCTCAGTCATAGATCGCCTCCACCAACCACTGCCCGGCCTCGACGGCGAGCAGCAGGGCCGTACCGTCGGCGAGGCCGATCTGGAACCGGGCCCGGCGGTGGGCCTCCGCCGGCACCCACCAGCGCTCGTCCACCGGCCACGGCCCGGCCCAGCCGACGATCTCCGCCGGCCGGCCGATGCCCACCAGCAGCCGTGCGGGTGGGGCGCTCACCGCCAACCGGGCGTTGACCACCACCGGCTCGCCGGCAGCGTCCTGCACGGTCGCCGCGAGCGGGCTGGCCAGCACCACCGCCGGCGCGGGCGGGGGAAGCTGGCCTGGCCAGGGCGGGGCGCCGGCGCGGGCGGGGACCCGTTCGTCGCCCCACGGCACCAGTCGCACCTGGTCGGCCGGGGACCGCCCGCCGCCGAGCACCGCGGTGACCACCGCTTCCGGGCCGAGGATGCCCTGCACCCGGTTCAACGCCCGGTGCGCCCGCTCCCGCTCCTCGCCGGCCTCCCCCCAGAGGCCGGACTGCAGGCCGGCCTGGGCGATCACCCCGTCCGGGATCAGCCGCAGCCGGATGATGCCGGCCGTCGGCCGGACCGCTCGGGCACCGGCCCGGCCGTTGCTGCCGGAGAGCCAACCGTCGAGCTGCCAGCGCACCCGGTCGGCGATGGCCGCTGCGGTGAGCAGGCCGTCGTGCCGCCACACCCGGTGCAGCTCCTGCCCGTGCGCGGTGACCGCCTCGATGCCGAGCCGGGTGCAGGCCAGCCCGTGCCCGGCCAGCCGGTCGTGCAGCTGCTCGGCCAGCGCGCGGGCGGCGAACGCCGCCGCGTCGACCCGGTCGATCGGCTCGTCGTGCTCGGCGGTCACCGTCAGGTCGGCCGGCGGCCGCCGGACGGCGAGCGGGCGGTGGTCCCGCCCGGCGGCCAGCCGGTGGGCCAGTGCGCCGTCGAACCCGAACCGGGCCAGCACGTCGCCGGCCGGCAACGCGGCGAAGTCGCCGAGGGTCCGCACCCCCAGCCGGCGCAGCAGGTCGGCCAGCGCCGACCGGCCGAGCGCCTCGACCGGCAGCCCGGCCAGGAACTCCGGTGTCCCGCCCGACGCCACCACCCGGCCGGCGCGGGCGGCCAGCCCCGCGGCGAATACCCCGTCGGCGATGCCGACCTGACTCTCCACCAGACACGACTGGGCGATGTGCTCGATGATCCGCTCGGCGGCCGCCTCCTCGCCGCCGAGGTAACGGCTCGGGCCCCGGGCGGCCACCGCGCAGGCTCCGGGGCGGACCACCTCGACGCCGGCGACCAGCTCCTCCACCGCGGCGACCACCGGCTCGAACGCCCGGGCGTCCCGGCCGGGGTCGTACTCCACGACGGTGAGCTGCGGGCAGCGGCCCTGCGCCTCCCGCTTGCGCAGCCCCCGGCGCACCCCCTCGGCACGGGCCCGCTCGGAGCAGGCGACCACCCGGTTGGCGTGCAGCACGGCGACCGGGCCGGTGGCCGGCA
Source organism: Micromonospora sp. NPDC005163 (assembly GCF_053599835.1). Lineage (NCBI taxonomy): Bacteria > Bacillati > Actinomycetota > Actinomycetes > Micromonosporales > Micromonosporaceae > Micromonospora > Micromonospora sp. NPDC005163. The sequence continues at coordinate 121,728 of NZ_JBSFYP010000014.1, read as the reverse complement.
CCCCGTCGACGATCTCGGCGGCGAGCACCGGCCAGTCCGGGCACCACAGCAGCAGGGTCCGTGTCGGCGAGTCGGTCACCCCGCGCCGACCAGAGTGAGCGCCGGACGGGTCGCGGTCGACACCGTACGAGGAATCACCCGGGTGAGCTCGTCACCGGGAAGCCAGACCTTGATCTCCTTGGGTCGGGCGGCCGCCCCACGCCCGCGCGCCGAGACGGTGACCTCCCGGCGGCGCAGCCGACCCCGGCCCGACCCGAGCCCTTCCCAGACCCCACGGACCACCTGCAACGTCACGTCCGCGCCGTCCCACCGGCCGTACGGGACGAGCACGCTGCCGCGCTGCCGGGCCCGGGCGGCCAGCCGGGTGGCGACCGACGCGGAGACCGCGGCCGGCACGGCGGTGACCACGACGTCCACCCCGTCGATCAGCGCGGCGACCACGGTGGCCCACTCGGGGCCGGGATTCGGCACCAGGGCCAGCCGGTCCAGGGCGATGCCCAACTCGGCGGCCGCGCCCGCGCCGAACGTCGGCACGCCGACCACGGCACACCACGAGCCGGCCCGGGACGCCTCGGCGAGCAGGGCCAGCACCAGCGAGGTGTCCCCGCTGCGCCGGGGTTGGCCGACGGCGACCGCGATGGTGCTGCCCCGACGCAGGCCCCGGTTGGGCAGCAGGCCGGTCAGCTCGGGCGCCACCGGCAGCACCCGGTGGCCGCCGCCGACCGGGTCGGGTGCGCTCGCCGGGCGTACCAGATCGGCCAGTGCGGCGGAACCGACCACCATGCGGCCCGCCATCGGACCAACCCCCCGTCGTTGCTGTGGATCAGATCAGGACCGGCACGCCGTGACGCCGGCCGCCCGACTCCCCCCGCCGGGCGGTCGGCGTCACGGCGGGATCATGCGGCGAGGCCGTCCAGGGCCGGTTGGTGAGCCACGCCGAGCGCGGTCTCCACCACCGTGACGAACTGTTCGGCCGCGCGGAGCAGGTCGTCGGCCTCCCGGGCACTGACCACCCGGGGGATGCCGGCCTCGGCGGCGGCCCGCTTGCCGGCGCCGGCGGCGAAGAACCTGGCCCACTCGTCGAGCTCGGGGGCGACGGCACAGAGCAGGACCCAGACGCTGGTGATCCGGTTGCGCCGGCTCGGCGCGGGTCGGGCACGGGCGGCGAGGAGTGCGGCGGCCGCACGCAGCGCCGCCAGGTGGGCGGCCGCGTAGCGCAGGCCGTCGGGTCGGGTCTGGCCGGCCTCGACCAGCCCGCGCCGGGCCAACGTGAGGAGCTGGGCGGGGGTGCGGTGCGGCAGCACGTGCGCCGGCACCGTCGGTGCCTGAGCCGGGTTGGTCGGCATGGACTGTCTCCTCCACTGGCCGGGGCGTTACCTCGGCGCACTGGTGCCGCCGATGGGATGCCGAGGTCGGATGGTGCGGAGGAAGACGCACCGGGTGTGGCCGGCCGGGTGTGGATGCTTCCCCACACCACACCCGGCCGGCGTACCGGCGGGTTCGTCGCCCGCCGCCCGGGGGTCGTGGGCGGCGGGCGACGCTCCTGCCTGTCGGGACCGGGCTCGCGACTGCCCGGAAACCCAGGTGCGGCCCGCGGAGCCGCACCGGCCGGAGCTGGCGCCGCGAAACACCGCGCCCCGGCTGGTTGGAACGGGCGTTCGAGGCAATCGAACACTCGTTCTAACTGCTGCTGACAGTACACCTCCCCTCCGACGAAAATGCAACGTGTGACGCGCCGGCCCGGTGCACCGGGGTGAACCCGGCACTGCGGACCGGGAAGAATGGCGACATGCAGCCACACCCGAACGTACGGGCGGTGCAGGACGCGCTGGACGGCTCCGGCGCGCTCGACGGCGCCGGCCAGCCCAGCACGGTCCGCCTGCTGCCCGACGCGGTGCACACCGCCTCGGCGGCCGCCGAGGCGCTCGGCGTCGAGGTCGGCCAGATCGCCAACTCGCTCATCTTCGACGCGGACGACGCGCCGCTGCTCGTGCTCACCTCCGGCGCGCACCGGGTGGACACCGCCGGCCTGGCCGCGTCGATCGGGGTCACCCGGCTGCGTCGAGCCACCCCGGAGTTCGTCCGGACGCACACCGGGCAGCCGATCGGCGGGGTCGCCCCGCTCGGGCACCCCCGACCGCTGCGCACCCTGGTGGACACCGCGTTGGAGGCGTACCCGGAGATCTGGGCCGCGGGCGGCGTACCGCAGGCGGTCTTCCCGACCACCTACGCCGAGCTGCTGCGGGTCACCGCCGGCGCCCCGGCCGAGGTGGCGTGAGCGAGCGGAGCGAGCGAACCAGCAGGCACAGCAGCCATGCGCTCGCGCCGCCGCGAAGCGGTGGCGTGAGCAGCGCCGTTCCGGATCTGGTCACCCTGCACGTGTGGCGGACCTCCCGCGGCGCGCTGCCCCGGGCGCTGACCCGGATGGCGATGGACCCGGGCCGGCTGCGCGCCCTGCCGGGCGTCCGGTTCGGCAAGCTGCTGGGCACCGGGACGGGCACCGGCTTCGGGCCGGGTGACGCCGACCTGACCCGGTGGGCGGCGCTGACCGTCTGGGACTCCCCCGCCGCGGCGGACGGCTTCGACGACTCGCCGGTCGGCCGCGCCTGGGGGCGGATCGCCCGCGCCCACGCCCGGGTCGACCTGCGGCCGCTGAGCAGCCGGGGCGAGTGGTCCGGTCAACGGCCGTTCGGCGAGCCGTCGGGCGGCCGGGTCACCGGCCCGGTGCTGGCACTGACCCGGGCCCGGCTGCGGGCCCGCCGGGCGGCCACCTTCTGGCGGGCGATCCCCCCGGTCGCCGCCGCCCTGCGCGACGCGCCGGGGCTGCTGGCCCGGTTCGGTGTCGGCGAGGCGCCGCTGGGCTGGCAGGGCACGGTGAGCGTGTGGCGTGACCCGGCGGACCTGGTGGCGTTCGCGTACCGTCACCCGGAGCACCGGGCGGCGATCATGCGAACCCCCACCGCGGGCTGGTACGCCGAGGAGCTGTTCGCACGGTTCGAGGTGCGCGACGTGGTCGGCGACCGGACGGTGCTCGGGTGGGTCGCCGACGGCGACCCGGGAACGGCGAAGGGTGGACGGGCATGAGGTTGGTGCGCTGGACGCCGGACGATCTCGTCCGGCGGCTGGACGACGTGGTGACCGTCTACGGCGAGGCGATGGGATACCGCACCGATCTGCTGGAGGCCCGGCGCGGCTACATCGCCACCCACGTCCGCCGGCCCGGGTTCCGGGCCGTGGCCAGCCTGACCAGCGAGGGTCACCTCGCCGGCTTCGGCTACGGCTACCTGGGCGGCCCCGGGCAGTGGTGGCACGACCAGGTGCACCGGGCGCTGGACGCCCCGACCCGGCAGCGTTGGCTCACCCACTGCTTCGAGGTGGTCGAGCTGCACGTCCGGCCGCCGGCGCAGGGGCATGGCCTGGGCGCCGGCCAGCTGCGCGCCCTGCTCACCATGGCCGAGGGCGACACCACGCTGCTGTCCACCCCGGAGGCCGACGAGAAGACCTCGCGGGCCTGGCGGCTGTACCGGCGGTTCGGCTTCGTCGACGTCCTGCGCGACTTCCACTTCCCCGGCGACGAGCGGCCGTTCGGCGTGCTCGGCCGGGATCTGCCGCTCGAGCGCCCGGCGTCATGACCCGGCGGGGCATCTCCTGGACGCTGCTCGCCGTCCTGGTGCTCGCCCAGATCTGCTACCCGCTGACCACCGGCGCGACCCGGGCCGGGCTCACCGTGGCCACCGTCGTGCTCGGCTGCCTTCTGTCGGTCGGCCACGCGCTGCTCAGCCGGGGGCCCCGGGCCGCGGTGGCGCTGGTCGCCGTGGCCACCGGTGGCGGGTTCGCGATCGAGGCGATCGGGGTGGCCACAGGCGTACCGTTCGGCAGCTACGACTACTCCGGCGAGCTCGGCCCCAAGCTGGCCGGGGTGCCGCTGATCATCCCGCTGGCCTGGACGTGGATGGCCTGGCCGGCATGGCTGGCGGCGGTCCGGCTGACCGGCGGCAGCACCGGCTCGCCGGCCCTGCGGCGGGTACGCCGCATCGCCCTGGCCACGCTGGGGCTGGCCGCCTGGGACCTCTTCCTCGACCCGCAGATGGTGGCCGAGGGGTACTGGGTCTGGCGGGACGCCACCCCGGCGCTGCCCGGCCTGCCCGGCATCCCGGTCAGCAACTACCTGGGCTGGCTGCTCTTCGCGGTGCTGCTGATGAGCGCGCTCCGCCCGCTGGCCGGCCCGGACGCCGAGCGCACCGACCACCGGGACCACCCGATGATCGCGCTCTACCTGTGGACGTACTTCTCCAGCATCCTGGCCCACGCGGTCTTCCTCGACCTGCCCGCCTCGGCGCTCTGGGGCGCGGCCGGCATGTCGGTGACCGCCGTGCCGCTGGCGGTGATCCTGCTGCGCGCCCGCCGGGCCCCCGACATCCACCGGGAGGGCCACCAGCCGCACCGCCCCGGCGTTGACGCGACCCGATGATCGTCCTGTTCGCCCTGCTGCTCGCCGTCGCCGCGCTGACCGGGCACACCTGGGTCAACGCCTCGCGCTGGCTGCGCCGGCCCACCGACCGGCCGGACGAGGTCGGCGAGCCGGTGGCCGTGCTGCTGCCGCTGCGGGACGAGGCCGCCCGGGTCGCCCCCTGCCTGCGCGCTCTGCTCGCCCAGCGCGGTGTGCCCGGGCTCCGCATCGTGGTCCTCGACGACGGCTCCACCGACGGCACCGCCGACGTGGTCCGCGCGGTGGCCGGCGGCGATCCCCGGGTCACCCTGCTCACCGGGGTCGCGCCGCCGCCGGGCTGGCTGGGCAAACCGCACGCCTGCTGGCAGTTGGCCACCCGGGCCGACCCGGCGGCCACCGCGCTGGTCTTCGTCGACGCCGACGTGGTGCTCGCCCCGCACGCCGTGGCAGCGGCCGTCACCGAGCTGCGCGCCGCCCGCGCGACGCTGCTGTCGCCGTACCCCCGGATCGTGGTGACGACGGCGGCCGACCGCCTGGTGCAGCCGCTGTTGCAGTGGCTCTGGCTGACCTTCCTGCCGCTGCGCGCGATGGAGCGCTCGCCGCGGCCGTCGCTGGCCGCGGCGGGCGGGCAGTTCCTGGTGCTGGACCGGGCCGGCTACACCGCCGCCGGCGGGCACGCCGCGGTCGCCGACAAGATCCTGGAGGACGTCGAGCTGGCCCGGGCGATCAAGCGGGCCGGTGGGCGGATCGCCCTGGCCGACGGCTCCCGGCTGGCCACATGTCGGATGTACGACGACTGGCCGCAGCTGCGCGACGGGTACTCGAAGTCGCTCTGGGCGTCGTTCGGGCACCCGGGCGCGGCGGCCGCCGTGGTGGCGTCGCTGCTGCTGCTCTACACCGCCCCGCCGCTGGTCACGGTGATCGCCCTGGCGGCCGGCGCGCCGGTGGTGGCCGCCGTGGGCCTGGCCGGCTACCTGCTCGGGGTGGCCGGGCGGGTGCTCACCGCCCGAGCTACCGGCGGCCGGTGGTGGCCCGACGCGCTCGCACACCCCGTGTCGGTCGTGGTCCTCGGTTGGCTGACTTCGCGGTCGTACCATCTGCGAAAGCAGCGCCGCCTGACCTGGCGGGGCCGCCCGGTCAGCTAGGAGGGCGCGGCATGGCGCGGATCGTGGTCGTCGGCGCCGGGGTGGGTGGCCTGGCCACCGCCGCCCGGCTGGCCGCCACCGGGCACCAGGTGACCGTCCTCGAGCGGGCCGACACGGTCGGCGGCAAGCTCGGCCGGTACGTGCACGACACCCCGGCCGGGTCGTTCCACTTCGACACCGGGCCGAGCCTGCTCACCCTGCCCGAGGTCTTCCACGACCTGTTCGAGGCGACCGGGGCGAAGCTCGACGAATACCTGGACCTGGTGCCGCTGGACCCGATCGTCCGGCACGTCTTCGGAGACGGTGGCCCGGCGCTGGACTCCTGCGCCGACCCGGTCGAGTTCGCCGCCCGGATCGGGGCCGCCTTCGGTGACCGGGCGGCGGCCGACTGGCAACGGCTGTGGCGCCGGGCGGCGCGGGTGTGGAACGCCTCCTCGCGGGACATCCTGCGACGCACCGTCGACTCCCCCCGCGACCTCGCGTCACTGGCCTGGCGTGTCGGCGACCTGGCCGCCATCGCCCCGGGCCGCACCCTGCGCGGGCTGGGCCGCCGGCACCTGTCCGACCCGCGGCTGCGGATGCTGCTGGACCGGTACGCCACCTACACCGGCGCCGACCCCCGCCGGGCGCCGGCGGCCCTGGTGGCGGTCCCCTACGCCGAGCTGACCTTCGGCGGCTGGTACCTGCGCGGCGGGTTGGGCACGCTCGCCGACGCGCTGCTGACCCGCTGCCTGGACCTCGGCGTGGTCGTGCGGACCGGCGCCACGGTGACCCGGATCGACGCCGCCGGCGGCCGGGTGCACGGGGTACGCCTCGCCGGCGTCACCGCGCCGGTGCCCGCCGACGTGGTGGTCGCCAACGTGGACGCGCTCACCGTCTACCGCGACCTGCTGCCGCACGCGCGTCGGCTGGCCGGGCTGGCCGACCGCAGCCTGGCCGGCTTCGTGCTGCTGCTCGGCGTCTCCGGCAGCACCGGGCTGGCACACCACAACGTCTTCTTCCCGCGCGACTACGACGCGGAGTTCGACGCGGTCTTCGGCGATCCGGGGCGCGGCGTACGGGCCCGACCGGCAGCCGACCCGACGGTGTTCGTCACCGTGGCCGACGACCCGATGGCCCGCCCGGACGGGCACGAGGCGTGGTTCGTGCTGGTCAACGCCGCCCGGCAGGGCACCGCCACGGGCGCGGTCGACTGGCGACGCCCAGGGCTGGCCGACGCGTACGCCGACCGGATCCTGGCGGTGCTGGCCGAACGTGGCGTGGACGTCCGCGACCGGCTGCTGTTCCGGGAGGTCCGTACCCCGGCCGACCTGGACGCGGCGACCGGCGCGCCGGGTGGCTCGATCTACGGCACCGCCGGAGGGCTGCTCCGCCCGGCCAACCGGGGTCCCGCGCACGGGCTGTGGCTGGTGGGCGGCTCCAGCCACCCCGGCGGTGGGCTGCCGATGGTGACCCTCTCCGCGCAGATCGTCGCCGACGAGATCGGCCCAGCCTGGTAGGTGCGGGGGTCAGCCGGCGTCGAGCAGCGCGCGGCGGATGGTGGAGAGCAACTGCCCCAGACCGAAGCCGGCCAGCAGCACCCACACCGCGGTCGCCATGGTGATGGTGCCGGCGGCCAGGTCCGGCTCGATCAGCCCGGCCAGCCCGGCGACCAAAAACCCGACCAGCGCCACCGAGACCCGGGTGGGGCGTTCGCCCACGGTCACCGCGCCGATCTCACGCATGCCGGCGGAGACCGCTCGGGCCCGGGTGTACTCGTGCAGCCAGGACAGCGCGCCGCCCGCGACGACCAGCGCGCCCGGCGCGCCGACCAGCCAGAACGCCAGCAGCCAGGCCACCTCACCGAGCCGGTCGGCGACCGAGTCGTAGACGTAGCCGAGCCGGGTGGTGCGGCCGGTGGCCACCGCCACCGCCCCGTCCACGCTGTCCGCCACGGAGGCGAGCAGCACGAACAGCGCGCCGAGAAACGGCCCGTCCGCCGGCCGGGTCACCAGCAGCGGTACGCAGAAGCAGAGCAGCACTCCGGCCACGGTGACCGCCGTGGGGCTGACCCGCAGCCGGCCCAGCACGTACCCGACGTGGTACGCGAGCCGCAGCCAGGCGCGCACCACCGGCGCGGCTGTGCGGGGGTCGAACCCGCCGTGCAACCGCGCCCACGCCGTGGCGTACTGGTCCCAGTTCAGCTGTGTGCCCACCACGGATCAACCGTCGTGCCGGGCATCAGGTGTCGCGGGCCCCGCGGTCACATCCGCACGCCGGCCTTGAGGTTCTGCCAGACCTCGCGGGTCGCGGTGGACCGGTTGAGGGTGATGAAGTGGATCCCCGGCACGCCCTCGTCCAGCAGCCGGCGGGACATCTCGCTGGCCTGCTCGATGCCGAGCCGGCGGACCGCCTCCGGGTCGTCGGCGACCCGCTCGAAGCGCGCCGCCAGCGCCGGCGGGAAAGGCGCCCCGGACAGCTGCACGGACCGCTCGATGGTGCCGATCTGCGTCACCGGCATCACCCCGGCGAGGATCGGGGTGTCGCAGCCGGCGGCCGCCACCCGGTCACGAAGCCGCAGGTAATCGTCGGCCTCGAAGAACATCTGTGTGATCGCGAACTCGGCGCCGGCCCGGCACTTGCGGACGAAGTGCGTGGTGTCGCTGGCCACGTCGGGTGAGCGGGGGTGCTTGTACGGGAAGGCCGCCACGCCCACGCTGAAGTCACCGGCGTCCCGCACGAGGCGCACCAGGTCCTCGGCGTAGTCCACGCCCTCGGGGTGGCGGACCCACTCGCCGCCCGGGTTGCCCGGCGGGTCGCCGCGCACCGCCAGCACGTTGCGGACCCCCACCCCGGCGAGCCGACCGATCACGTGCCGCAGTTCGGCGACGGAGTGGTTGACCGCGGTCAGGTGGGCCATCGGCAGCAGGGTGGTGTCGGTGGCGATCCGCTCGGTGACCGACACGGTGGTGTCCCGGGTCGAGCCGCCCGCGCCGTAGGTGATCGACACGAACGACGGCCGCAGCGACTCCAGCTCGCGGATCGCCTGCCAGAGCAGCCGCTCCCCCACCTCGGTCTTGGGTGGGAAGAACTCGAACGAGAAGGTCGGCTGACGGTCACGGATGAGCTCCCCGATCGCCGGCTGCGGATTGGGGAGTACCGAGGGAAGACCGAGCGCCACGACCCGACTCTAGCGGGCAGCGTCCGCACCACCCAGGCGCTTCCCGTCGCGTCCCACGGATCGACGGATGCGTGGGCGCGCCCACCTGCCCGATGCCGTCCCGCGCCCCGGCCGGGTGGGCGGAAGCCGTCGTACCCACGGGGTAGTAATGGGTGGCGCGGGAGGGTCGGCGGGGGCGGCCCAGGGGCACGCGCGGGGGTCAGCAGCCGAGCGGTGACGCCGGTCCCGTCCGGTCGGGCGGGCGCTCGTCGCCGCACCGACGCCCGCCGGGAGGACCGATGACCCCGCCCCCACCGCCGCGCCCAGCACAGCTCGGCCCGTTGCTCGCCCGGTGCCGGCTGGCCCGGGGCTGGAGCCAGCAGCGCACCGCCGCCGAGTTGTGTGCCGCCGCGGGCGTGCCGACGTTGAGCCGGCACGAGGTGTCCCGGTGGGAACGGCAACGGCGCATCCCGGGAGGGTTCTGGCTCGGTTGGCTCGCCGTGGTGCTGGACGTGCCGCTGGTGACGCTCGCCGAGGCCGCCGCGGTCACCCAGCGAGCCGGCCCGGCGCGGGCCACCGGGCCGGGGCGGGGCGGGGCCGGCGCGCGGCCGGGCGGACGGCCGGGCCGGAGCCGGACCGGCGAGCGGGCCGGTGGCGCCACGAGTGCCGGGGGAGCGCGGCACGCGGCGACCGGCTAGCGTCGTGGCGTGACCCACGCTGCTCCCGTGTCTCCCGTCGACCGTGCCGGCCTGCGGCAACGGGTCGACAAGGCCCTCACCGAGTTCCTGGCCGGCCAGCGGGCCCGTTTGGCCGACGTCGACGACGCCCTGGCCCCGGTGGCGGAGGCGATCGAGGCGTTCGTGCTCGGCGGCGGCAAGCGGCTGCGGCCGGCCTTCGCGTACTGGGGGTTCCGGGGCGCCGGCGGAGTGGACGGCGACCAGGTCCTCACCGCCCTGGCCGCGCTGGAGTTCGTGCAGGCCAGCGCCCTGATCCATGACGACCTGATGGATCGCTCCGACACTCGGCGCGGCGAGCCGGCGGTGCACCGGCGGTTCGCCGCCCGGCACCGGGCGGCCGGCTGGGGCGGCGACCCGGACGGGTTCGGTGACGCGGCGGCGATCCTGCTCGGCGATCTCTGCCTGGTCTGGTCCGACGAGTTGCTGCACTCCGCGGGACTGGACCTACGGGCGGTGGCCCGGGCCCGGCCGGTCTTCGACGAGATGCGCACCGAGGTCACCGTCGGGCAGTACCTCGACGTGCTGACCCAGGTCACCGGGGACACCTCGGTGGAACGGGCCAGCAAGGTCGCCCGGTACAAGTCGGCGAAGTACACGGTCGAACGTCCGCTGCTGCTCGGCGCCGCGCTGGCCGACGCGACGGCGGACGTGCGGACGGCCTACTCGGCGTACGGGCTGCCGCTGGGCGAGGCGTTCCAGCTCCGCGACGACGTGCTGGGGGTCTTCGGCGACCCGGCGCAGACCGGCAAGCCGGCCGGGGACGACCTGCGCGAGGGCAAGCGCACGTACCTGGTGGCGGCGGCCGTGGAGGCCACCGACGACGCCGGCCGGGAGCTCCTGCTCAGCCGGCTCGGCGATCCGGAGCTCGACGAGCAGGGGGTGACCCAGCTGCGCGAGCTGATCTCCGCGAGCGGGGCGCTGGCCCGTACCGAGCAGCGGATCGTCACGCTCACCGACGCGGCGCTGGCGGCGCTGACCGCCGTCGACCTGGACACCGAGGCCCGCCAGGCCCTGGTCGACCTGGCGATAGCCGCCACCCGCCGCGCCGACTGACCCCTCCCCCGGCCCGGCCCCGCGCCCCCGCCGTTGATCATGAAGTTAGCGGCGCGACACGCCGATACGGACGCCGCCAACCTCATGATCAACGCACGGAAGGGCGCGGGAAGCGCGGGGGCGCGGGGGTTAGAAGCCGAGGGCTTGGGCTCGGCGTTTGACTTCGCGGGCCTGGTCGCCGGAGAGGGCGGCGGCCGGGGTGGCGCCGGGGAGGGTGTCGTCCGGCTCGTAGAGCCAGCGCAGCGCGGCCTCGTCGTCGTAGCCGTTGTCGGAGAGCAGGTTGAGCACGCCAGGCAGGTGCTTGAGCGCGGTCTGGTTGGCCACCAGGTCCGCCGGCACCCGGCGGATGCCGTCGCGGCGGACCGCCAGCAGCTCCCGGTCGCGGATCATCTGGTGCACCTTGCTGATCGACACGTCGAGGCGCTCGGCGACGTCAGGCAGGGTGAGCCAGCCGGCCGGGTCTGCGGGGCCGGCGAGCTCGGGGCCGGGCACGGCCTGGTCGGGTACGGGTTCGGTCACCCGATCACCCTGCCACGCCACTGCCCGGACGGGCCACCGGGCACCCCGGGACGACCGGTCCGAACACCCGGGTAGACGCCCGGCGACCAGCGGATGAGGGGGTCGGGACAGCTCGGCGGGCGCAGCGGGACGGACCAGGTTGGCCATCGGCTGTAGCATCCTGTTCAACCTTTGCCCCCTGGACACATAGACTCCCTGCCGATGGACACACAGGTCGCCGACACGTTGCTGGGCTCGCTGATCGACGGGCGCTACCGCATTCGCGGTCGCGTGGCTCGTGGCGGCATGGCGACCGTGTACACCGCCACCGACGAGCGCCTCGAGCGCACCGTCGCTGTCAAAATCATTCACCCGACGCAGGCGCCCGAGGCCCGGGCCCGGATCGCCAACTTCGTGGCCCGGTTCACCGACGAGGCGAAGACCATCGCCCGGCTGACCCACCCGAACGTGGTGGCGGTCTACGACCAGGGCACCCACGGTGGGCTGCCGTACCTGGTGATGGAGTACGTCCGCGGCCGCACGCTGCGCGACGTGCTGGCCGAGCGGCGCCGGGTCAACCCGGACGAGGCGCTGGCCATCGCCGAGCAGATGCTCGCCGCGATCGCCGCCGCGCACCGCGCCGGCCTGGTGCACCGGGACGTCAAGCCGGAGAACGTGCTGGTCGCCGAGGCGCCCACCGGTGGTGTCGCCAACCTGGTGGACAGCGTGGTCAAGGTGGCCGACTTCGGGTTGGCCCGGGCGGTCGAGGCGAGCGCCGACGATGAGCAGGGCAACCAGCTGATGGCCACCGTGGCGTACGTCGCCCCGGAGCTGGTCACCGAGGGCCGGGCCGACCCGCGCACCGACGTCTACTCGGCGGGCATCGTGCTGTTCGAGATGCTCACCGGTCGGGTGCCCTACGACGGTGACCGCCCGGTGGACGTGGCGTGGCAGCACGTCGACCGGGACGTGCCGGCACCGTCGACGCTGGTGCCCGGCCTGCCGCCGATCCTCGACGATCTGGTTCAGCGGGCCACCCGGCGCGACCCCGGCGCCCGGCCCGCCGACGCCGGGGCGCTGCTGGCCGAGGTGCAGACGGCCCGGGACGACCTGGGCGACGTCAACAGCCGTACCGCCGTGCTGCGCCGGGTGACCGACGAGCCGCCGATGTCACAGCCGACCATGATGGTCGCCACCGTCCGCCCGGCCGAGCGGCCGGCCTGGGCCCGGCTGCCCGAGGGCGGTGGGCAGGGGCCGGGCCGACGGCGGGCCGCCCCGGAGCCGGCGGATGGCCTGGGGTCCCGCCTCGCCGCGCTGCGCGGCAGGGTGCTGGCCCACCCGCAGGGCCCGCTGGCCGTCGGGGCCGTGGTGGTGATGCTGGTCCTGGTGGCCGCGCTCGGCGGCTGGTGGTTCGGCGTCGGCCGCTACACGGCAGCCCCGCAGCTGGTCAGCCTGAGCAACGCCGACGCGCAGGCGCGGGCCGAACGCGCCGGGCTTACCCTGGCCTACGGCGAGCCGCGCTACGACGAGAAGGCGCCGAAGGACAGCGTGCTGGGGCAGAGCCCGGCTTCGGCTACCAAGGTCGTCAAGGGCGGCACGATCACCCTGACCCTCTCCCTGGGCCCGGAGCGCTTCCCGGTGCCGGACGTGATCGGCAAGGAGTTCGAGCTGGCCGAGGCGGACCTGGTCAACGCGAACCTGGTGGTGGCCAAGGGCACCGCCCGCTACGACGACAACCTGCCGGCCGGAGTCGTGGTGGACAGCTCCCCCAAGGTGGGCGCCGAGGTCAAACCGGGCGCGAAGATCACCCTCATCCTGAGCCGGGGGCGGGCGCCGGTGTCGGTGCCGAACCTGGTCGGCAAGAGCCTGACCGAGGCTCAAACCACCCTGGCCCAGCTCAACCTCGTGCTGGTGGAGACCTACAAGGACTCCGACAAGCCCAAGGACGAGATCCTGGGCCAGAGCCCGGCCGACGGCACGGGCGTGGAAAAGGGCGCCCAGGTCAAGCTGGAGGTCAGCAAGGGCCCGCCGCTGGTGGTCGTACCCCGGGTGGTCGACCTGCCCTGCCCGGAGGCCAAGCAGGCGCTGGAGAGCCAGGGCTTCCCGGTGGCCGTCCAGCTCAACCCGAACGCCGTGGTCCGTTTCCAGAACCCGGGCGAGAACTCGCAGGTGCCGCCGGGCACCCAGGTCACCATCGGGTGTTTCTGAGATGCCGGTGACCCGCTCCCGACCGGCCGGCGCGCACACCCCCACCTCCGGGGGGCTGGCCAGGGCCGCCCTGCCGTATGCCGACGCGACCGGCGCCGAGGTGGTGCAGGTCTACGTCTCCAACTCGCGAGGCTGGGCGCTACCTCCGGGTGACCCGGCGCAGGACGCGCTGTTCCGCGACGGTTGCGCCGAGCGGGGCATCCCGGCCTTCATCCACGCCTCGCTGCTGGTCAACCTGGGCTCACCCACCCCGGCCACGGTCGAGCGCTCCGCCCAGACGCTGGCGCACGCGCTACGCCGGGGCATCGCGATCGGCGCCCGGGCGGTGGTGTTCCACGCGGGCAGTTCGGTGGACGAGGGGTACGCCGAGGAGGCGATGCGGCAGGTCCGCCAGGAGCTGCGGCCGCTGCTCGACTGGACCGCCGAGGTCGGCGGGCCAATGCTGCTGGTCGAGCCGAGCGCGGGCGGCGGCCGGTCGCTCGCCTCTCGCGTGGAGCAGCTCGGGCCCTACCTGGACGCGGTGGACCGGCACCCCATGCTCGGGGTCTGCTTCGACACCTGCCACGCCTGGGCGGCCGGGCACGACCTGGCGGCCGAGGGCGGCATGACGGCGACCCTGGACACGCTGGTGGCCACCGTGGGTACGGACCGGCTGCGGCTGGTGCACGCCAACGACTCGAAGGATCTGTGCGGCTCCACCCGGGACCGGCACGAGAACATCGGCAAGGGCACCATCGGTGAGCCCGCCTTCGCCGAGCTGATGGCCCACCCGGCCACCGCCGGCGTCCCCATCGTCGTGGAGACGCCCAGCGAGAAGCAGGTCGGCCACGCCGCCGACATCGCCACCCTCACCCGCCTCCACCCCTGACCACGCCCCACCCGCCCCAAGCTGTTGATCAAGAGATTTGCGTCATCCTGGAGCCGGGATCTGACGCAAACCTCTTGATCACTAAGGGAACCGCAGGGGGGCGGGAGGCGGGGTCAGGCGGCCAGGAGGCGGGCCAGGACGGTGGCGGCGCGGGTGACGCCGGCGTCGTCGAGGTCCAGGTGGGTGACCAGGCGGGCGGTACGCGGGCCGAGCACCGAGATCAGCACGCCCTCGGCCCGCGCGGCGGCCGCCAGGGCGCGTGCGTCCAGCGCGTGCTTTGTCAGGTCCAACGGGACCAGGTTGGTGCGGACCGCGGCGGCGAGCACGCCGAACGGCGCGACCGCCTCGGCGAGCCGTGCCGCCCTGGCGTGGTCCTCGGCCAGCCGGTCGACGTGGTGCGCCAGCGCGTACCGGCCGGCGGCGGCGAGGATGCCGGCCTGCCGCATGCCGCCACCCATCCGCTTGCGGATCAACCGGGCCCGTTCGATCTTCTCCGCGCTGCCCACCACCAACGAGCCGACCGGTGCGCCGAGGCCCTTGGACAGGCAGACCGACAGCGTGTCGAAGAGCTGGCCGTAGTCGACCAGCGGCACACCGTCGGCGACATGTGCGTGCCAGATCCGGGCGCCGTCGCAGTGCAGGGCCACCCCCGCCTCGTCGGCGACCCGGCGCAGCTCCCGCAGGGTGGCCAGCGGGATCACTCCCCCGCCGCCCCGGTTGTGGGTCTGCTCGACCGCGATCGCCCGGGTGGGGACGGCGAAGTAGCCGTCCGGCCGGATCATCCCGGCGACCGCCTCCGGGTCGATGTCCGCGCCGACCGCCGGCCAGGTCCGGGAGGAGATCCCGCCGTACGCGGCCGCGGCGCCGATCTCGTACGTGACCACGTGCGCGTCGGCGTCGCAGAGCAGCTCGTTGCCGGGCGACACCAGCAGTTGCAGGGCGATCTGGTTGGCCATCGACCCGCTCGGCGCGAACAGCGCCGCCTCGTGCCCGAACAGCGCGGCGACCTCGGCCTCCAGCGCGTTGACGGTCGGGTCCTCGCCGTAGACGTCGTCACCGACCTCGGCGGTGGCCATCGCCTCCCGCATGCCGGAGGTCGGTCGGGTCACCGTGTCGGACCGCAGGTCCACGAATGCGTCAGCCACGCAACATCTCCGCTACCAGGAAGGCCAGCTCCAACGACTGCTGGGTGTTCAGTCGCGGGTCGCAGGCGGTTTCGTACCGGTCGGGCAGGTCGAGGTCCTCGATGCCCTGGGCGCCACCGAGGCACTCGGTGACGTCCTCGCCGGTCAGTTCGACGTGCAGGCCACCGGGGTGGGTGTCCAGCCCTCGGTGGACCTCGAAGTAGCCGAGCACCTCGTCGACGATGCGGTCGAAGTGCCGGGTCTTGTAGCCGTTGGACGACTCGTGCGTGTTGCCGTGCATCGGGTCGCACTGCCAGACCACCTTGGCGCCGGCCGCGGTGACCTTGGCCACGATCGGCGGCAGGGCGTCCCGCACCCGGTGGTTGCCCATCCGGCTGATCAGGGTGAGTCGGCCGGGGATGTTGTCGGGGTTGAGCTTCTCGCACAGCTCGATCGCCTCGTCCGGCGAGGTGGACGGGCCGAGCTTGACCCCGATGGGGTTGGCGATCCGGGAGATGAAGTCGATGTGTGCGCCGTTGATCTGCCGGGTGCGCTCGCCGATCCAGAGGAAGTGCCCGGAGAGCCCGTACGCCCGGCGGTCGGAGACCCGGGTGAGCGCCCGGTCGTACTCCAGGGCGAGGGCCTCGTGGGAGCAGTAGAGGGTGACGGTGCGCAGCGCCTCGTCGTCGGTCATCCCGCAGGCCCGGATGAAGGCCAGCGCCCGGTCGATCTCCCGGGCGATCGCCTCGTAGCGCTCCCCGGCCGGGGAGTTCTTCACGAAGCCCTTGTTCCAGTCGTGCACGGCGTGCAGGTCGGCGAGCCCGCCGGCGAGGTACGCCCGGAGCATGTTCATCGCCGCCGCCGAGTTGGCGTACGCCCGGATCATGCGCTGCGGGTCGGCGACCCGGGCGGCGGGGTCCGCCTCCAGCGAGTTGATCATGTCGCCGCGGTAGGCGGGCAGACCGCGCGCGTCGGTGGGTAGCGAGCGGGGCTTGGTGTATTGCCCGGCGACCCGGGCGACCTTCACCACCGGCAGCGACGCGCCGTAGGTGAGCACGATCGCCATCTGGAGCAGGGTGCGGGCGTTGGCCAGCAGGTGACTCTCGGTGTTGTCGGCGAAGGTCTCGGCGCAGTCACCGCCCTGGAGCAGGAACGCCTTGCCCTCGCAGACCAGGGCGAGCTTCTGCCGGAGCTGGTCCACCTCGTAGGGCGCGACGACCGACGGCACGGTGTCGAGCACCTTGCAGACCTGGGCGACGGTGGCCGGATCGGACCACGGCGGGGTCTGCTCGCGGGGCAGGTCCCGCCAGCGGTCGAGACCGAGGGCGGCGTCCTCCGCGGAGTCGACGGTCGGTCGGCTGGTCTGCAGGCCCGGGCTGCCCACCGCGGGATGGCTCAGCTGATGCCACTCATGGCGCATGACAGAAAGCGTACGGCGACCGCCGGGGTGCCCGGGCGGCGAGGGGGACGGTTCCGGCAGATGGGAGATCAGTCCCAGTGTGCGCAGGTCAGGAAGCGGGCGAGGGGACGACGCCGGCCGGCGGGGCGCCGCCCGGTGTTTCCCCGGCGATGCACCAGTCACCGCCGTCGCGGGTGACGGTGAACACCAGCGGCCGGGTGGTCTTGCGCTTGCCGGCGGTGACCGACACCGAGACGCTAACCTCCTGGCCGCGCGGGCCGGACCGGACGTCGATGATCGCCGCCGTGGGCACCTCGAAGTGGTCCGCGAAGTCGCCGTTGGGGCCGGTCGCGCCCAGGTCGAAGCCCTCGTGCAGCAGCGCGCAGAGCTGGCTTCGGCCGGCGGCCACGTCCTTGGCGGTCATCGCGTCGAGGTACGCCTGCACGCGCTCACGGGACCGGGTGGAGGCCTCCTCGGCGGGCGCCCGCTCGGGCTTGGCGGACGGCTCGTCGCCGCCGCCGGTGAGCCCACAGCCGACCAGGGCGACCGGCAGCAGCGCCAGCCCGGCGGCGGTAGCCGCCAGCCTGCGGTGGGTCGGGCGCATGACCACCTCCGTCGACGGGGACATCGAGACTGCCGAGCCGCGAGTCTGCCACATCGGGCGGGTCCCGCCCAACGCCGGCGGCCCGGCCGACGCTGGGCGTCGACCGGGCCGGTGCGCCACGGGCGGGGAGGGACGGTGCGTGCCCCTCCCCGCCGTGTGGGTGGTGCGTCGGCCCTCGGCTCAGCCGAGACCGCCCTTGATGGCGCCGATGAGCTCGCCGTTTCCGGTGTCACCGGAGAGCTCCCAGAAGAACGCGCCACCGAGGCCCTGGTTCTTCGCGTACGTCATCTTGCCGTTGATGGTGGACGGGGTGTCGTAACTCCACCAGTTGCTGCCGCACTTGGCGTACGCCGTGCCGCCGACCGTGCCGGTGGCCGGGCAGGTGTTCTTGAGGACCTTGTAGTCCTCGATGCCCGCCTCGTAGGTGCCCGGCGCGGCGCCGGTGGCGCTGCCGCCCGGGGCGGCCTGGGTGACGCCGGTCCAGCCCCGGCCGTAGAAGCCGATGCCGAGCAGCAGCTTGTTGGCCGGGATGCCCTTGCTCTTGAGCTTCTGGATCGCCGCGTCGGAGTTGAAGCCCTGCTGCGGGATGCCGGTGTACGAGGTGAGCGGGGAGTGCGGGGCGGTCGGACCCTGGGCGGCGAAGGCGCCGAAGTAGTCGTACGTCATCGGCATCAGCCAGTTGAGGTTGCCGATGGCGCCGGCGTAGTCGGTGGCGTCGATCTTGCCGCCGTTGCTGCCGTCCGCGGTGATCGCGGCGGTGACCAGGGCGTTGGAGCCGAACCTCGACCGCAGCGCGCTGATCACGTTCTTGAACGCGTTCGGGCCGCTGGTGTCGCAGGTCAGACCACAGGCGTTGGGGTACTCCCAGTCGACGTCGATGCCGTCGAAGACGTCCGCCCAGCGCGGGTCCTCGACAAGGTTGTAGCAGCTCTCCGCGAAGGCGGCCGGGTTCTGCGCGGCCTGGGTGAAGCCGCCCGACCAGGTCCAGCCGCCGAAGGACCAGATCACCTTGAGGTGCGGGTTCATCTGCTTGAGCTTGCGCAGCTGGTTGAAGCTGCCGCGCAGCGGCTGGTCCCAGGTGTCGGCGACGCCGTCGACGCTGTCCGCCGCGGTGTACGCCTTCTCGTAGTCGGCGTAGCTGTCCCCGATGGCGCAGCGGCCGCCGGTGGTGTTGCCGAAGGCGTACAGGATGTGGGTCAGCTTCGCGGCCGAGCCGCTGGTCTGGATGTTCTTGACGTGGTAGTTGCGCCCGTAGACGCCCCACTCGGCGAAGTAGCCGACGACCTTCTTGCCACCCGGGTTCGGCGGGGTGGTGGTCGGCGGCGGAGTGGTGGGCGGCGGGGTGGTGGGCGGGGTCGTGGTCGGCGGGGTGGTGGTCGGCGGGGTCGTGGTCGGCGGAGGGGTGCCACCGCCGCAGGCCGCGCCGTTGACGGTGCAGTTCAGTGGCGCCTTGTAGGCGCCGGTGCCGTTGTAGCCCCAGCTGAACGAGGCGCCCGGGGCGAGCGCACCGGCCCAGCTCTTCTTGACCGCGACGTAGTGGTTGCCGCTGCTGGTCACGTCGGCGTCCCAGGAGCTGCTGATGGTGGTGCCCGACGGCAGGTCGAACTCGATGCGCCAGGTGCTGACCGTGGCACTGGACCCGTTGGTGACGGTCACCTTCGTCTCGTGACCGGTCCCCCAGTCCTGTGCCTTGGTGAACGTGGTGGTGACCGTGCCGGCGCCGAACGCGGTGGTCATCGGCACCGCCGCGACGGTCACGGCGACCACGGCACCGGCCCAGAGGGCCCGGCGGAGCGATCTTTTCATGAGGCGTCTCCCGAACTGTTAGGAAACTTTCCAAAAGAGATGGTGAGACGGTACTCACGGCGTCATCACTTCGTCAAGATGTACATGTTTCGATTTCTTCTGGTGGCGTGGAATGCGCCCGCTCCGCCCGTCACCGGAGCCCCGTCAGCCGGCGCGTAGCCTCGGGCCATGACCGTCTTCGACATCCCGATCGACGCCCTCACCGGTGGCCCCGCCGACCTCGCCCGCTACCGCGGCCGGGCGCTGCTGGTCGTCAACGTCGCCTCCCGCTGCGGCCTCACCCCGCAGTACGCCGGCCTCCAGACCCTCGCGGACTCCTACGCCGACCGCGGCCTGGTGGTGCTCGGCGTGCCCTGCAACCAGTTCGCCGGGCAGGAGCCGGGCAGCGCCGCCGAGATCAGCGACTTCTGCCAGGTCAACTACGGGGTCACCTTCCCCTTGACCGAGAAGGTCGACGTCAACGGCCCCGACCGGCACCCGCTCTACGCGGCGCTGGTGGACACCCCGGACACCGACGGGCACACCGGGGACGTCCGGTGGAACTTCGAGAAGTTCCTGGTGGCCCCGGACGGCACGGTCGCCGCCCGATTCGCCCCCACGGTGGAGCCCGGCGCCGACGAACTGCGCGCCGCCATCGAGAAGGCGCTACCCGCCACGGCCTGACCCGGCCGGCATCACGGCGCGACGAACCGCCACTGCGCCGCGTCGGACAGCGGGCGGTAGCCGAGGGTCTGGTAGATCCGGTTGCTGGTGGGGTTGGCCAGGTCGGTGTAGAGCGTGCACGCGATGGCGCCGGCGTCCAGGGCGTACCGGGTGACGTCTGCGACGCAGCCGCTGGCGAAGCCGCGCCCCCGCCACTGTGGCGGCGTGTACACGCCGCTGACCCGGACCACGCCGGCGACCGGTCGGCTGAGCCAGGCCGTCGAAACCGGTGCGCCGGCCCGCTCCCAGAGCCAGAGCAGGTCGCCGTGCGGCAGCCGGGCGTCGATCTGCCCGGCCGCGTCGACCGGCGGACCGGCGGGCGTCGTCTCCGCGGCGTACGCGGCGGCCCAGGCGATCAGCAGGTCCCGGTCCGCGACGGTGGCCGGGCGGGCGCGTCCGGCCACCCCCACCGGCGGCCGGACCGCGTCCAGTCGGAAGATCCGCTGCGCGGTGCCGGGTACGGCCACCCTGCCGGCACATTCGGCGTACCGTTCGGCGAACTCGGTTACGGCCGGGACGGGGCCGTGCACCTCGACCAGCGGCGGCACCGCCCGCACGAAGTGCTCGGCGAACGCCCACGCGGCCGCCGGCGACACGGCGCCCAGCAGCGGCCCGCGCGGCGGCGTGTGCACCGCCGCACCCACCGTCGTGCCGGCGTCGACCAGCCGGACGAACCGCTCGCCCCCGGAGAGTGGCACGTCACCGGAGAGCCGGTCCGCGACGAGCGTCAGCAGTACGTTGTGCAGGACGGGCTCGCGACGCAACCAGGCGTCGGCTCCGGCGGCGAAGGTCGCGAGATCCTCGGTCAGACACTGCACGGACGGCATTCTGCGCACCCGTGGGCGCCTCGACAAGTGGAATAACCCACCACTGCGGTCGGGAATGTGTCGCGGGTGGACGGAGTTGGGAACCAACATGACAACTGTGGGACTCATCGGCAGCGGCCACATCGGCGGCACCATCGCCCGACTGGCGGTGGCCGCCGGCTACGACGTGGTGCTGAGCAACTCGCGGGGGCCGGAGACGCTCACCGACCTGGTCGACGAGCTGGGCGAGCACGCCAGCGCCGGCACGGCACAGGACGCGGCGCGGGTCGGCGACCTCGTGGTGGTCAGCGTTCCGCTCAAGGCCTACCGTGCGGTGCCGGTCGAGCCGCTGGCCGGCAAGGTCGTCATCGACACCAACAACTACTACACCCAGCGCGACGGCAACTTCCCGGAGCTGGACTCCGGCGAGGTCACCAGCAGCGAACTGCTCCAGCGGCACCTGCCGGACGCCCGGGTGGTCAAGGTCTTCAACAACATCTTCTTCAAGCACCTGGACTCGCTGGCCCGGCCGTCCGGCGCGGCCGACCGCAGTGCCCTCGCGATCGCCGGCGACGACGCCGCCGCGAAGGCCGAGGTGACGGCTTTCCTGGACCGCATCGGCTACGACGCGGTGGACGTCGGTCCGCTGGCCGAGGGGTGGCGCTACCAGCCGGACACGCCGGCCTACGGCACGCTCTACTCCGCCGACCCGACCGACTGGGAGCACCCGAAGCAGGGCGACGCCGACACGCTGCGCACCGCGCTGGCCGCCGCGACCCGCTGAGCAACGCCGCCGCCCTCCCTGCGATCGCCTACCGGGTGGTTGTGCGGAGAGCGGCGGCGAGTTCCTCGTCGTAGCTGGCGATGGGCTGGCCGTCCGAGGCGTACGCGACGAGCCGACCCTGTGCCATGTTCGCCGACCGGAACGAGAACGTCCGCGTCCCCGGGTAGGCGGCGAGCAGGGGGATGGTCCGGGGCGCCCCGCCCGGGGCGGAGTAGTACTCCAATCGGGCCACCTGCCCGGAGACCACGCCGTTGACCCGCACCTTGGTCTTCTCCGCCCGGGTGCCGAAGGTGACCGGCGCGTCGGTGCCGTAGGCGGCGCACTCGACCGGGCCACGGCAGACGAAGAAGTATCGTGGGTTGACCACGTCGTCGAGGGTGTACGCCTTGAAGGTGGGGTCCGCTCCGGCGGGCAGCGGTTGCACGGCGAAGAACGCCACCGCCACCGTGGCCGTGATGCCCACCCGCCACCAGGCCCGCCCGCCGACGGCCGGTCGCCGGCTCGTCCGGACGGCGGCGACCGCGACGCCACCGAAGCCGGCCAGGCACAGCAGGCACACCCCGACGGCCCGGGCGTTCTCGAACAGGAACTGCACGCCCGGCCGCATCGACACCGGACCGAGGACCGCACCCAACGAGACGACCATGGCGGCGAGCAGCGCCGCGCCGGCGGCCCGCTGGGTGACACCGGACGCGCCGATCAGCAGCATCGCGGCGAGCACCGGCCACACCTGATGATGGGTCCAGGAGACCGGGGACGCGGCCACGGTGGCGCAGCCGACGAGCACCGCGGCGTGACCGGGGCGGCCCTGCGCGGTCAACTGCCGGGCTCGCAGCAGCGCCGCCGCGCAGATGAGCGCCACCAGGCAGGCCCAGAGCAGGGGCAGCGCCGCCTCGTCGACCCCGACGCGCAACAGCATCCCGTGCACGGACTGGTTGCCCAGCGAGGCCAGGTTGCCGATCCGCGACGTCTGCCGCACCGCCTCGGTCCAGTAGGTCCAGCTCTCGCTGGGCAGCACGATCGCGGCGAGCCCCGCGCAGGCCACGAACGTCGCCGCCGCGCGGCCGGCGTCGCGGTAGCGGCCGGTGGCGAGGAAGTAGACCACGAACAGCAGCGGGGTCAGCTTGATCGCCGCGGCCACCCCGACCAGCACGCCACGCACCCGGGGTGGAACCAGGCCCATCCCGTCCAGCAGGGCCATCAGCACGATGAAGATGCTGACCTGCCCGAACCGTAGGTTGCTCTGCACCGGCGCGGAGAGCATCAGCACGGTGGCCGCCACCGCCACGACGAGCGGGCGATGGGACCGTCGGGCGGTCAGCGCGACACCGACCGACCCGGCGATGGCGACGACCGCCGCGCACGTCGCCACCAACCAGGCCACCTGCAAAACGCCCTCGCTGACGGCGGTGATCGGACCCAGCACGAGGGCGGCGAAAGGCGGATAGGTGAACGGGCCCCCGTTCTCCGCCACGTACCCGTACAGCGGCCGCCCGGCCCGCAGGTCGGACAACGCTCCGTAGTAGATGTGCAGGTCGGAGAGGCGGTCCTCGCGTCGTGACACGAGCACACAGGACACCAGGGCGACGACGGCGAAAGCCGTCCACACCAGCGCCACCCGGCGATCCCGCATCGCCCGACAATAGGCGACCGCGACGGTGGGCGATGACCCGTCGACGACGATCATCGCTACGTTTCCAAAATCCTGCGACATGCCGCTGACAACTTGCGCCGTGGTCCCGTACACGGGACTCTGTTCCCTGGGTTGCCGCCCGCTCACTGACCGTGCTCTCGGAGGCGACATGCGCATGCTCCCTACCATCGGGCCCCGCCGGCTGCTGGCCGGCGCCAGCGCGCTCCTGCTCGGCACCACCGTCGCCGCCGTCGGCGTCGCCACGCCGGCCAGCGCGGACACCGTCGGATACGTCCGGCTCGCCCATCTCTCCCCCGACACCCCGGCCGTGGACGTCTACCTGGCCGCCCCCGACGCCGCGAAGCCACGGGTCTTCCCCGGGGTGGGCTACGGCGTGGTCTCCGACTACCTGGAGCTGGCACCCGGCCGGTACGCGGTGGCGATGCGCGAGGCCGGCGCCCCCGCCAGCGATCCCCCGGTCCTCACCACCGAGGTCGCGGTGACCAGTGGCGACGCGTACACGGTGGCCGGCGTCGGCCGGCACGCCGACCTGGGGTTGCGGGTGCTCAACGACGACCTGAGCGCGCCCACCCCGGGCCGCGCCAAGGTACGCGTCGTGCAGGCGTCGGTGCGGACCCCGGTGCTGGACGTGGCCGCCGCCGACGGCCCGATGATCGCCAACGGCGTGCAGTTCGCCACCACCACGGACTACCAGCAGGTGGAGCCGGGTAGCTGGCGGCTGCGGCTGACCGGGGCCGGCGGGCCGAGCACCGACACCGAGGTGCGGCTCACCGGCGGCGCCGTCTACTCGCTGCTCGTGCTCGACGCGAAGCAGGGCGGTCTCACCGCCGAGCTGCGGCGCGACGCCGAGGGCGGCACCGTGGTACCCGCCGGTGGGGTGGACACCGGCGCCGGCGGCGTCGCCGGGACCGGGCGCGGCGGGTACCCCCTGGTGGCCGGCGGGTTGGCCGCGGCGGCCGTCGCGGTGAGCCTGCTGCTGTGGCGTCGGCGGCGCCGCACCACCTGGTGAACACCGGGCTCGGCCCCGCGATCCGACGGCACCGCGACCGTCGGGTGCCGCTGGCCGCGCTGGTCGCGGCCGGCGCGGCGGTCTGCCTGGTCGCCGGCACCGGGGTCGGTCTGGCCAGCACCGGCCCGCCGCCGCCGGTGGCGAGCTGGCAGCCGGGCTGCACCGACGACTGCCCGGCCGCCGCCGCCACGCCCGCGCCGCAGGGTCGACCCACCCGGGTACGCGTACCGCGGATCGGCGTCGACTCCGCGCTGACCGTCCTGGGCCTCGACCGCGCCGGCACGCTGATCCCGCCGGCCGACTTCGACACGGCCGGCTGGTACGGCGGCGGTCCGGCCCCCGGCGACACCGGGCCGGCTGTGCTGGCCGGGCACCTGGACTCGCGGCGCGGCCCGGCGGTCTTCGCCCGGCTCGGCGAGCTGCGTCCCGGCGATCGGGTGGAGGTGTGGCGCGGCGGGCAGCGCCTGTCGTTCAGGGTGACCGGGTCGCTGCGCACCCGTAAGGACCGGTTTCCCACCGCCGTGGTCTACGGTCCCACGCCCGGCCCGGAGCTGCGCCTGGTCACCTGCGGCGGCGACTTCGACCGGCGGCGCGGGCACTACCGGGACAACGTGGTGGTGTTCGCGGTGACCGACGCCGCCGACCCGGTCCTGCCGGACTCCGCCGCCGGCTGATCGACTCCGGTTCACGGATGTCGGGGCTTCCGGCTCACCGGGATGCCCCGGTTTCCGGGATGTCGAGTGGATCGTGCGGTGGTGGGAGCGCCGACGCGGCGTCAGACCGGGCGACGGCCGGCGAAGCCGCACTCGGCCCGGTGGTACCAGCGCACGTCGGAGTCCCCCTCCAGCCAGCACCAGAGCACGGCGCGGCCAGCCCGCTCGCCGGGGAAGTCGAGCAGCACCGGCGCGATGCCCTTGACCTGGATGTCGTGCTGGTGCAGCTCGTCAACGACGCCGTGCAGCCGGGCCTCCAGCCCCTTCACCTCGGCCAGCCCGCCGAGCGCGCTGACGCCGTGGTCGGCCAGGTCGACGCGCAACTCGGCCAGGTCGGCCCGGAGCCGGATCAACTCGTTGACGCGCGGCTGCAGGGTGGCCACCAGGTGCCGAGCCTGGGCGAGTGTGAACACCGCGCCAGTATGCGGCACACACCGGGCGGCCAGCCCCTGCGGCCTCAGTCGGCCTGGGCGGCCAGTTCGCGGGCGCGGTCCCGGGCCGCCTCCAGCGCGGCGAGCAGCGCCGCGCGGACGCCGTGCTTCTCCAGCTCACGGATGGCGGAAATGGTGGTGCCGGCCGGCGAGGTGACCGCCTCGCGCAGCTTGACCGGGTGCTCGCCGGAGTCGCGCAGCATCACGGCGGAGCCGATCGCGGTCTGCACGATCAGCTCATGCGCCACCTGCCGGGGCAGCCCGAGCAGGATCCCGGCATCGATCATGGCCTCGACCAGCAGGTAGAAGTAGGCCGGGCCGGAGCCGGAGAGCGCGGTGACCGCGTCCTGCTGCGACTCGGGCACCCGGATCGTCTGGCCGAGGGGCTTGAACATCTCCTCCGCCAGCGCCAGGTGCGCACCGGTGGCGTGCGCGCCCGCCGAGATCGCCGTCATCGCCTCGTCGACCAGGGCCGGTGTGTTGGTCATCACCCGGACCACTGGCGTGCCGTCGGGCAGCCGGCGGTTGAAGAAGCTGGTGGGCAGCCCGGCGCAGAGCGAGATGACCAGCTTGTCGGCGGGCACCTTGGGGCCGATCTCGTCCAGCAACGTGGCGGCGTCCTGCGGCTTGACCGAGACCGCGAGCACCGCCGCCTCGTCCACCGCCGTCAGGTTGTCGACCACCCGGACGCCGTAGCGCGCGGTCAACTCCTCGGCGCGGGCCGGACGGCGGGCGGTGGCCAGCAGCCGATCCACCGGCCATCCCGAGCGCAGCAACCCGGAGAGCATCAGCTCCCCGATCTTCCCCGCGCCGATCACCGCGACGGTGTGCACCCCGGCGGACATCTCGGTCGTACCCCCTCGCGTCGGGTCGCGGCACGGCGGACCCGCAGGCCCGCCGCGCCGCCGACCGTCGATCAGCTGCCGAAGAAGACCTCGGCCTCGGCGTACCGCTCCAGCGGCACGGTCTTCAGCTCCCGGGTCGCCTCGGCGAGCGGCACCCGGACGATGTCGGTGCTCTGCATCGCGACCATCTTGCCCCAGTCGCCCTCGTGCACCGCGTCGATGGCCTGCAGGCCCAGGCGGGTGGCGAGCACCCGGTCGAAGGCGGTCGGGGTGCCGCCGCGCTGGATGTGGCCCAGCACCACGGTGCGGGCCTCCTTGCCGGTCTTGGCCTCCAGCTGCTCGGCGAGCCACTGGCCGATGCCGCCGAGGCGGACGTGACCGAACGAGTCCAGCTCCTGGTTGGCCAGCACCATCTGGCCGTCCAGCGGCTGGGCGCCCTCGGCGACCACGACGATCGGGGCGTACTGGTGCTGGAAGCGCTTCTCGACGTAACCGGCCACCTGGTCGACGTCGAACTGCCGCTCGGGCAGCAGGATGGCGTTGGCGCCACCGGCCAGGCCGGCGTGCAGGGCGATCCAGCCGGCGTGCCGGCCCATCACCTCGACGACCAGGGTGCGGTGGTGGCTCTCCGCGGTGGTGTGCAGCCGGTCGATGGCCTCCATCGCGATGTTGACCGCGGTGTCGAAGCCGAACGTGTAGTCGGTGGCGCCCAGGTCGTTGTCGATGGTCTTCGGCACGCCGACCACGTGCACACCCAGCTCGAAGAGCTTGGTGGCCACGCCGAGGGTGTCCTCGCCGCCGATCGCGATCAACGCGTCCACGCCCTGCGCGGCGAGATTGTCCTTGATCCGCTCGACGCCGTTCTCGATCTTGAACGGGTTGGTCCGGGACGAGCCGAGGATGGTGCCGCCGCGGGGCAGAATGCCGCGCACGTCGGCGATGTCCAGGGGCCGGGACAGGCCCTCCAGCGGGCCCTTCCAGCCGTCCCGGAAGCCCACGAACTCGTGACCGTAGGTGGCGACGCCCTTGCGGACCACCGCCCGGATGACCGCGTTGAGACCTGGGCAGTCGCCGCCGCCGGTGAGCACGCCGATACGCATGATCCGCTCATCCTCCTGGAGCATCAGGTAAAGCCCGATTAAGCCCCAGGATATGTGTCAGATCAGACCATCGGCGCCGTTGCCGGCCCGGGGCGGGCCGTCACTGCGCACTGTAGTCGGCCTGCCCGAACACCGACAGCGCGCCCCGGGGGCCGACCCGCCACCGGCCGGGCGGTCAGTAGGTCACCTCGTGGTTCTCGCCGGCCTCCGGCGGGCGGCCGGTCACCGCGGCCCTGGCGAAGCCGAGCAGGTTGACCATGGTGCTGCTGGGCGAGTCCCAGTACTCGGCGGAGCTGGCGTGCACCTTGATCAACGTGAGGCCGGGGGTGTCCAGCCCGTCCGGGAACCAGACCTTGAGCAGCGGGTTCCACAGCCGTTCGGCGCGGGCCCGATCGAACCCCTCGGTGGCGGTGCCGGAGACCGACACCCAGGCGTTGTGCCCCTGGTCGGAGAAGGCGACGTTGACCTCCGGGTTCACCCGGATCTGGCGGATCTTGGCCGAGTCGGCGTGGGCGAAGAACCACAGGTCGCCGTCGAACTCGGCCTCCTGGAGCCCCATCGGCCGGCTCACCTGCCGCCCGTCCAGGGCGATCGTGGTGAGCATGCAGATCCGCGCGGCCCGAACCAGCTCGGTGACCCGGACACGGGCCTCGGCCGCGCTGGTCGGCTCGTTGCTCATGGCACTCTCCCTCGGCTCGACTCGTCGAACCGGTGCCCGGGACAGAACCGGTCAAACCTCCGGTGCCCACGACCGCCGCTCAGCGGGCCGTCATCGCCCGCCAGCGGGCCAGGTTGTGCCGGGCGTCGACCAGGGCGTCGTGCCGCGCCGCGTCAGCGTCCGGCAGGGTCGGCCGGCCCCGGTCGTCCCACAGCTGCCGCAGCTCCTTGGTGAATCGGGGGATCTCCCGGGGCAGCGCCGGCATCGCCCCCCAGAGCTGCGCGAGCACCACGTGGTCGTACGCCGCGTACCAGGCCCACAGCTCCAACTGCTCCCCCGGCCGGTCCCGGATGGGCTCCATGAGGAAGTCGTACAGGTCGTCGCGGATGCGCTCCCGCGAGCGCCAGGCCCGGTCGGCCGGCGAGGGCAGCTTGTCCAGCACGTTGCGCCGGACCCAGGGCACGGCACGGGAGTCGTCGAACTCGGTGGAGACCGCGTAGAACTCGCGGCCGTACTCGTCGACGACACCGATCGAGACGAGGTCGACGATCCGGCCGTCCTCGATGAACTCGCAGTCGTAGAAGTAGCGGTAGACCATTCCGGCCATCCTCGCCCACCGCCGGCCGGCGGTGGGCGGCGGGGCCCCGCCGACCGTCGTGGCCCCGCCGGGCGGTGACCAGCGCCACCGGCCCGGATCGGCAGCTCGACAAGCGGTACGCCGCAGCTCGCGACGGTCACGGAAGTGCTTCGAGGGGTGTACAGCAAGCGACCGGACCGTCATGATCTGATGTGTATCGCTACCGGACGCCGAAGCGGTGTCAGTTCACCTTGTCGGGCCCAGCAGGTTCACCGGTGAGCGAGTTGTGGTCCTTGACCGGGGAGGGGTTGGGCCGTGGAGGTTCGCCTGCCGGAGCCGGGTGATGCGCTCACGGGTGTCGAGATGTTCGCCGGGTTGGAGCCCGAGGTACGGCAGCGTGTCATCGCCGCCGCCGTCCCGCGCACCTATCGCAAGGGTCAGCTGCTCTTCGTGGAGAACGACCCGGGCGAGTCGCTGATCGTGCTGCGCCGCGGCGCGGTGGCCGTCTTCCGCACCGCACCCACCGGCGAGCGGGCCGTGCTGTCGGTGATCCGTCCGCCGGACGTGCTCGGCGAGGTTTCCCTGCTCGATGCCTCCACCCGGTCCGCCTCCGCCGAGGCCATCGAGGACTGCGCGGCGCTCGCGCTCTCCCGGGGGGCGTTCATGGAGCTGGTGCACTCCAACCCGCGCATCCTGGACGCGGTGATGCGCTCGCTGGGTGGGCTGATCCGCCGGCTCACCGAGCAGAACGCCGACCACGTCTTCCTCGACCTGCCCGGCCGGGTGGCCAAGACGCTGGTCCGGCTCGCCGGCGAGAGTCAGGCCCCGATGATCACAATCGAGCTCAACCAGAGCCAACTGGCCGAGATGGCCGGCGGCTCCCGGCAGAGCGTCAACCAGGCGATCGGCTCGTTCGCCAGTCGGGGCTGGCTGCGTACCGAGGGGCGACGGATCGTGGTGACCGACGTCGCCGCGCTGCGCCGGCGCGCCGGCATGAACGACCGCTGACCCGCGGGCAGCGCACCGAAGCGGACACGACGCGGCCGGGTCACCCGTGGGCGACCCGGCCGCGTCGTCGCCTCACCGGCGCTGAGTCAGACCCCGGAGCTGCCCGGCCCGGCCCACTTGTCCGGGCCCTTGCCGTCACCGTCCGGGCCGTGGGACTGCTCGATGACGATGCCCTCGGCCTGGAGGGTGGCGAGCGTGGCGGCGTCGACGTCCACCGAGTCACCCGCGGAGTGGCTGACCCCGTTGCCGTCGGTCCAGTCGCTCTCCAGCTTGACGTACACCATTGACCTGTCCCCCTCTGGTCGCTGATCGACATGTGGCCGCCTGAATCTAGTCCGTGAAGCCGTGTGTGGACTGTCCACAAGCCAACAGGCCGGTACCCGACAGCGGCGTCGGCGGTGATACTTCCTCTGACGCGACGCCGTGGGGGGCGTCGGTTCGCGAGTGGAGGGTGTCATCGCCGCGCAGTGTGGGCGCTGTGGACGTACGGCCGCCGACGGGGACCGCTTCTGCGGTGGCTGCGGCGCCGAGCTGGGTGCGGTCTGCCCGCACTGCCTGCGTCCGCTCGCCTCGGACGTCGCGTTCTGCACCTCGTGCGGGTCGCCCCGGCCGGGCGCGGACCGGCCGGGCACGGTCACCCCGCAGGAGGACCGCCGTCGGGTGAGCGTGCTCTTCGTCGACCTGATCGACTTCACCCCGTACGTGGAGCGGGCCGACCCGGAGCAGGTCCGCGGGATGCAGACGGGCTTCTTCTCGGCAGCCCGACGGGTGGTGGGCCAGTACGGCGGCGTGGTGGAGAAGTACATCGGTGACGCAGTGATGGCGCTGTTCGGCGCCCCGATCGCCACCGAGACCGACGCGTTGCGGTGCGTACGGGCCGGGCTGGAGCTGCAACGGGTGCTCACCCGGTTCGCACCCACCGGCAGCACCGAGCTGCGGTTCCGGGTCGGTGTGGCCACCGGTGAGGCACTTGTCGACGTGGCCGCCGCCCGCGACGGCGGGCAGGCGATCGTGGCTGGCGACGTGGTGAACACCGCCTCCCGGATGCAGTCGGTCGCGCCGCCGGGCGGGGTGCTGGTCTGCGGCACCACACACGCGCTGACCAAGGACGCGATCCGCTACGAGGAGCAGCCCCCGGTCACCCTGCGCGGCCGGTCGTCGCCGACCGAGGTGTGGCTCGCCCTGTCGCCGCTGCGCCGCCAGCCCACCGACCGGGAGCCGGACACCACGCCGCTGGTCGACCGGGAACACGAGCTGGGCATGCTGGTCAACGCGCTGCACCGGTCGCTGCGTGACCGCCTGCCGCAGGTGGTGACGATCTTCGGCCGGGCCGGCATCGGCAAGAGCCGGCTGCTGCGGGAGCTGTACCGGCACACGGGTCGGCTGGTGGACGAGCCGCTGACCTGGCGCACCGGGCGCTGCCCGCCGTTCGGGGAGAACGTCACGTTCGCCGCGCTCGCCGACATCGTCAAATCCGAGGCGGGCATCCTGGACACCGACCCGGCCGGCAGCGCGGCGCAGCGGTTGGCCGCCGCGGTCGGCGAGCTGATCGGCCCGGGCGAACGTGATCGGGTGGTGGACGCGCTGCGCCCGCTGGTCGGGTTGCCCGGCACGCCGCTGCCGGCCGAGGAGGCGGAGTCCGCGTGGCGGCGTTTCCTGCTGGCGCTGGCCGCCCGCCGCCCCACCGTGCTGGTCTTCGAGGACCTGCACTGGGCCGACGACGCGATGCTGCGCTTCGTGGAGCTGCTCGGCGCGGCGGCCCGTGAGGTGCCGCTGCTGCTGCTCTGCACCGCCCGCCCGGAGCTGGTCGACCGGGACCCGAGCTGGGCCGGCACCATCACCGGCTCGGTGACGATCACCCTGCCGCCGCTGCGCGACACCGGGATCGCCGCGCTGTACGCGCACCTGTTCGGCCAGGCGGCGTTCTCCGCCGACATGCTGAGCCCGCTGATCGAGGTGGCCGGCGGCAACCCGCTCTACGCCCACGAGTACGTCCGGATGCTGATCGAGCAGGGCGCGCTGCGCCAGTCCGGGCGGGGCTGGTCGCTGGACAAGCAGCTCGAGCTGACCATGCCGGAGAGCGTGCACGCGGTGATCGCCAACCGGGTGGACCTGCTGGACGCCAAGGACCGCGCGGTGCTGCTGGCCGCCTCGGTGGTCGGGGTGCAGTTCTGGCCCGGCGCGGTGGCCGCCGCGCTGGGACAGCAGGTCGAGTCGGTCGAGCGTTCGCTGCGCCGGCTGGAGCAGCGCGACTTCGTGCACGAGCAGGCGGCGTCGACGATGGCCGGGCAGGCGGAGTTCCGGTTCCGGCACGTCCTGGTGCGCGACGTCTGCTACCAGCGGCTGCCCCGCACCGAACGGGTGGCCCGGCACGAGCGGGCCGCGGACTGGCTCGACGCGCTGTCCCACAGCCGCGACACGGATCTGGCCGAGGTGCTCGCCCACCACCGCTGGGCGGCCCACGAGATCGCCCGTTCGCTCGGCATGGAGGTCCGGCGGTACGCCGGGCCGGCGCGGCAGGCGCTGCACCGCGCGGCCCGCCGGGCGTACGCGCTGCACGGGTTGGACGCGGCGGCCAGCCACGCGGGCCGGGCGCTCGGCCTGGCCGACGACAGCGACCCGGTGGGCCGGCTCCAGCTGGAGCTGCTGAGCACCGAGATCTCGTTCTACCGGGACGGCAACGCGTTCCTCTCCGGCGGTGGGCCGGATCAGGTGCACACCCTCGCCGACCGGCTGCTGGCCCACGGCGACGACGCCTGCTCGGCCCGGGCGTGGACCCTGCTCGGTCAGGCCGCCTGGCTGCGCGCCGACCGCGGCGACGCGCTGGCCTGCCTGGACCGCGCGGTGCAGCTGTTCGAGCCGCTGCCGGACACTGCCCAGAAGGCGGACGCGTACGCCGAGCTGGGTCGGTTGCACATGCTCAACTACGAGCGGGATCCGGCGGTGGCGGCGGCGGACACCGCCGCGGAGATCGCCGAGCGGCTGGGCCTGACCGAGACCCGCACCAACGCCCGGATCACCGCGGCCACCGCCCGCTACCAGTCCGGCGACCGGGTCGGCCTGGACGAGCTGCACGCGATCGTCGAGTTCAGCCGGGCCGGTCAGCTGCTCGCGCTGCCCCGGGCCACCCAGAACCTCGCGTGGGCGATCCGGGAGGAGGGCGACTGGCTGCGTTCCAACGCCCTGCTCTCGGCGGCGCCGGCCCGCACCGCCAGCGGCCAGACGTTGACCACCGGCTACTCGGCGGAGGCGATGCGCGCCTGGTTCGACGGCGACTTCGGCCGGCTGCTCACCGCGGCGGAGGCGTTCGTCGACACCCCGACCGGCAGTTGGGACATGCAGGTGCGAGGGCTGCGCTGCTGCCTGCTGGTGCTGCGCGACGACGAGGACCCGGACGACGTGGCCGACGCGTTGGACACCGCGCGGCGCAGCGGGTTCCACCGGCTGCACTGGACGATGCTGAGCATGGCCGCGCTGTGCCGGGCGCTGCAGGGCCGCGACGCCGAGGCGGCGGCGTTGATCGACGAGCTGGGCGGGTCCTGGTCGGCGGTGCCGGCGCTGGCCAGCGGGGAGTGGATCGCCGCCGCCGCGTACGCCGCCGCACTGGCCGGCCGGGACGCCGCGGTGCGGGTCCGGGCGATGCTGGACCGGGTCGGCCACCGGACGCCCTGGTCGGAGGCGGCGTTGCGGACCGTGACGGCGGCCCTGGCCGCGGCCGACGGCGACCACCGGCGCTCGGCCGAGCTGCACCTGGCCGCCGCCGAGACCTACGGCCGGATTCCGGACGTCAGCGACCGGCTGCTGGCGCTGGCGCTCGCGGCGGCGGAGCTGACCCGCGCCGGTGACCCGGCGGCCGCCCGGGTGCCG
This sequence comes from Micromonospora sp. NPDC005163, assembly GCF_053599835.1. NCBI lineage: Bacteria > Bacillati > Actinomycetota > Actinomycetes > Micromonosporales > Micromonosporaceae > Micromonospora > Micromonospora sp. NPDC005163. The sequence goes on along the minus strand of NZ_JBSFYP010000014.1, from coordinate 88,543 downwards.
CGCGCCGAGGTACGCACCTTCGCGTTGCGCAACGACGCCCCCGGGCTGCTCGCGCTGGCCGGCCGCCCGGTCGCCCCGGCGGGGCCGGCGGTCGCCTGCTGAGCGGGGTTCAGACGGCGATCGGGGTGGGGACGGGTTGGGGTTCCTTGAGCTTCTGCGCGTAGATGTCGACGTACTCGCGACCGGAGAGCTCCATCAACTCGTACATGATCTCGTCGGTGACCGCGCGCTCCACGAACCGGTCACCGGCCAGCCCGGCGTAGCGGGAGAAGTCCAGCGGGGCACCGAAGCGGATCTTCACCCGGGCGATCTTGGGGATGAGCTTGCCCGGGGGTTGGATCTCGTCGGCGTTGAGCATCACCACCGGCACCACCGACGCCCCGCTTTCCAGCGCGAGTCGAGCCACCCCGGTCTTGCCCCGGTAGAGCCGCCCGTCCGGGGAGCGGGTCCCCTCCGGGTAGATGCCGGCCACTCCCCCGGCACGCAGCACCTGCAACTGGGTGTCCAGCGCGGCGCGGGCCGCCCGGCCACCGGAGCGATCGACCGGGATGGTGCCGGTGCCGACGAAGAACATCCTGGTCAGCCAGCCCTTGATCCCCTTGCCGGTGAAGTACTCGGCCTTGGCCACGAACGTGACCTTTCGCGAGGTGATCAGCGGTGTGAAGATCGAGTCGGAGAAGGAGAGGTGATTGCTGGCCAGGATCACCGGGCCGGTCGCCGGCACGTTGTGCAGGCCCTCCACCTGCGGGCGGAAGATCAGCTTGAGCAGCGGACCGAGGATGACGTACTTCAACAGCCAGTACAGCACCGGCGTCCTTCCCGTGGCGTGGTCAGGACGGCGCCCGCGCACCCGGGCAGCGCTCGGCCGGGCGGTGCCGCCGTCGTCGTCGAGCCTACGAAGCGCGGGCCGCCCACCACAACGGACGCCTGGGCGGCTTCCGGTCGCGCCGGGCTAAAGATCGACTGACCTCGGGTCGACCCGTCCCCTGCCGCGCCCCTCGCAAGAACCGACAAAGGGGCACGGCCACCACCAGCAGCGGGAACGCTGACTTTGGAAGACGCGACACAACGCACTCCCGGAACCGGGTCCGGACGTGTCACGATTCAGAGCACGGCGTGCGGACGGGCGTCGAGGGGGCTGGGCGGCCGCGCCGGAAGGCGCGTTGAGGAGGATGTCCGGGTGTCAGCGGGTGGGGCCCGCCGGGGACGGCGGGACAACGGGCTCGACGCGAACGAGTACGCCGTCGCCGGCGACGTCGATCCGCGCGTGGGTGAGCACCTGCTCGACGTGCTGGCCGCCGGAGGGATCGCGGCCTACCTGCAACCCTCCGCCGACCTCAATCCGGTCACCCGCACCACCACCGTCCCGGCCCGCCCGGTCGACCGGCTGTACGTCGACCGCTCGCACCTGACCACCGCACGGGACTACCTCACCCAGCTCGCCGACGAGACCGCCCCGGAGCAGCCACCGGCCCCTGACGAGCCGGACATCGACGCCGAGTGGGCACGGATCGTCGCCGGCTTCCACACCACCTCGGCGGCGGGCGAGCACCCGTGGCCGGCCGCGGAGGACGTGGACGACCGGGCGGACCGGGACGAGCCGGCCGCCGGTCCGCTGGCCCGCTCCGGCGCGGACGAGGCCGGGCCGACCGCCACCGACGTCCGCCGGCTACCGTCCGCCACCGACATCTCCGGGATCTCGATCGGGCGCGGCGTCCGGCCGGATGAGCCGTCGCTGCTGGACGGGCTGGACACCTTCGGCGCGGACCTGCCCGACGACGAGGATGAGGAGGGCTACCACCCGCCTCCGCCGCCGCCGCTGCCCCGGTTCTCCAAGTACGCGGTGGTCGGCACGCTCGCCGTGGTCGTCGGGTTCGTGCTCTTCCTCTTCCCGTCGCTGCTCCCGATCGACCGTTCGGCGGTCACCCTGTTCGGGTTCACCGGCATCCTGGCCGGTTTCGTCACGCTGATCTGGCGGCTGCGCCCCGGCGACGAGGACGAGGACGACCCGGACAACGGCGCCGTCGTCTGAGCCGGCCCGCATCGCGGGACGCCACCGCCCCGCCCGTGACGTAACAGTGGTGTAACTTACTGTCAGTAGGAATACCGCCGTACGTCACTTCCCCGACTGACTGACCGGTTTTCCCTTGCTCGCGGCAGTCGGTCCTCTGCTGATCGGAATGCCCGAGATGCGACAGAGTTCCCTCGTGGTGGTGGCCAACCGCCTCCCCATCGACGACAGTGTGGTGCCCGACGGGGCCTGCGAATGGCGGCGCAGCCCTGGTGGGCTGGTCAGCGCGCTGCACCCGCTGCTGCGGCACACCCCGGCGACCTGGGTCGGCTGGGCGGGCGGCACCGGGCCCGCCCCCGCACTGCCGGACGTGGACGGCGTCCGCATGCACAGCGTTCCGCTCAGCCACGAGGACCTGCGCGACCACTACGAAGGATTCGCCAACGCCACCCTGTGGCCGCTCTACCACGACGCCGTCGAGCAGCCGCAGCACCACCGCCGGTGGTGGGAGGCGTACCAGCGGGTCAACCAGCGCTTCGCCGAGGCGACCGCAGAGGTGGCCGAGCCGGGCGGGGTGGTCTGGGTGCAGGACTACCACCTGCACCTGGTCCCCGGTCTGCTCCGCGCGCTCCGACCGGACCTGCGCATCGGGTTCTTCCTGCACGTGCCGTTCCCGCCGCCGGAGCTGTTCATGCAGCTGCCCCGTCGGGCCGAGCTGCTACGCGGCATGCTCGGCGCCGACCTGGTCGGCTTCCAGCGAGCCCAGGCGGCGCACAACTTCGCCCAGCTGGTGACCAAGGTGCTGGAGCTGCCGGCCACCGACCGGCGGATCGGGATCGACGACCGGGTGGTGCGCATCGGCGCGTTCCCGGTCTCCATCGACACCGCCGAGATGGCCGCGCTCGCCGCCCGCCCCGAGGTGGCCGCCCGGGCCCGCCGGCTGCGCCAGGACCTCGGCGACCCCCGGCGGGTCATCCTCAGCGTGGACCGGATGGACTACACCAAGGGCATCGAACAGCGGCTCAAGGCGTACAGCGAACTGCTCGCCAGCGGCGACGTCAAGGTCCGCGACACGGTGCTGGTGCAGGTCGCGATGCCGAGCCGGGAACGCGTCGGCCAGTACCAGATCCTGCGCGAGCGGATCGAGCGCGAGGTCGGCCGGATCAACGGCGAGTTCGGCCGGGTCGGCGAGCCGGCCATCCACTACCTCACCCAACCCTTCGACCGGGCCGAGCTGGCCGCGCTCTACCGGGTCGCCGACGTGATGGCGGTGACCCCGCTGCGGGACGGGATGAACCTGGTCGCCAAGGAGTACGTCGCCGCCCGGGTGGACGACGCGGGGGCGTTGCTGCTCAGCGAGTTCGCCGGCACCGCCGCCGAACTGTCCCAGGCGTACCTGGTCAACCCGCACGACCTGGAGGGGCTCAAGCAGGGGCTGCGCGCGGCGCTGCGGGCCAGCCCGGCCGACGTCGCGGAACGGATGCGGGCCATGCGCGCCTACCTGCACCAGCACGACATCCGGGCCTGGGCCGGCTCCTACCTGAGCGCGCTGGACGAGAGCGGCGCCCTGGTCAGCCGCCTGACCGGCACCGACGGCACCACCCGGATGCCGGCCCCGGCGCCCCGGGCCGCCCCGGCCGGCAGCGCGGCCACCCGCCACGCGGGCGGCTGACCGGCGCGCGCCGGCCGGACGCGGACCGCTCAGTGCGCCGCCGGCTCCTTCTCCAACCAGTCCAGGATCGCGTCGATCGGCTCCGCCCACCGCGCGTCCAGCATCAGGTCGTGGCCCATCCCGGGAAAGAGCAGCGGGGCCGAGCCGTACCGGCGGGCCACCCGGTTCAACGTCGACGTCGGCACCACCCGGTCGTCCGGGCTGCCCAGCACCAGCACCGGGGGCGCACCCACGGCCGGCTCGGCCTCCGGCTCGCCCAGCAGCGCCCACTGCGCCCGCCGGCTGGCCCGACCGAGCCGGGCGACGTGACGCCGGGCCTCCGCCTCAGGCAGCTCGCGGCTGAACAACTGGCCGCGGCTGAGCCGCAGCGGCCCACCGAACACCGCCGGCACCGTGCCGGACGGGTTGCGGCGCAACGCCGCGCCGAGCACACCCCAACCGCCGAAGACCGGCGCCACCAGCACGGCACTGCGCGCCGGGTAGCGGGCCAACGCGTGCGCCACCACCAGCGCCCCGGCGCCGTGCCCCACCAGCACCGCCTGGCGCGGCAGGCCCGCGGCCACCTGGACCACATCGTGGGCGTACGCCCGCAGCGTCGCCTCCGGCGCCGGCTCGCTGCCGCCGTGCCCGCGCAGGCTCACCGCGTACGACGGGAACCCCCGCGACGCCGCGTGCCCCAACCAGTGCTCCGCGAACGCCCACGCGCCGTGCCCGAACCCGGGCACGAAGAGCAGCGGCGGGCGCCCCTCCTCCAGCTCGGGGCTGGCGCTGAGCACCTCACGCCGGGCCGGCCGGACCGGGCGGGACCACTCCCGGCCGCGCATGATCCGCAGCTCACTGCTCGCGCTCACGGTGCCAGCCTTTCGTTCGCGACTGCGGGGCTCGCAAGCTCACTCCTCGCGCTCACTTGCCCTCCAGGTCGGTTAGGGCGCGCTGGACGGCGCGCAGGTAGTCGGCGTGACCGACCTCGAACCAGTGCCGGCTGCTCTCCTTGACCTGCGCGGAGTAGCGCTCCCCGGCCCGGTCGCGCACCCGCTGCGCGAACGCCGCCGCACGCTCCGGACGGTCCCGGCGGGCCTGCAGCAGCCGGGCGAAGAGCACCGTCTGCCAGTGCGACAGGGTGAACAGACCGGAGTCCGGCTGCACCAGGCCCGCGACCGCCAGCGTCGGATGCCCCGGGGTGAAGGCGTTGAGCCACAACGTGGGCCGGCCGACGCCGGCGCTGTCGCCGAACACCGAGGCGTCGAGGAACTCGAAACGCGGCAGGTAACCGGTGGCGAAGATGACCAGCTCGGGATCGATCTCGCGGCCGTCGGTCAGCTCCACCGCGTACGGGTGAAAGCGGGCGACGTCGGGCACCGGGCCGATCGCGCCGTGGCCCACGTAGTAGACGAGCTGGCTGTTCGCGATCGGGTGCGTCTCGTACACCCGGTGGTCGGGCTTGGGCAGGCCGAAGCGGGTCAGGTCGCCGACGGTCAGCCGCAGCGTCCAGTGGTAGAGCCACTGGCGCACCCGCAGCGGCACGCGCAGTGCCAGCAGAGAGTCGTTGACCTGGTCGGCGGGGCGGCCGAGCACGTACTTCGGCGCGTACCAGTAGCCGCGTCGGGTGGAGTGCCAGCACCGCGACGCCTGCTGGGCGGCCTCGACGGCGATGTCGCAGCCGGTGTTGCCGGCGCCCACCACCAGCACCCGCTTGCCCCGCAGCTGCGCCGGGTCCTTGTAGGACGACGCGTGCATGATCTCGCCGCGGAACTCCTCGAGCCCCTCGTAGCGGGGAAGCTTGGGCGACCAGTTGTGGCCGTTGGCGACCACCACGGCGGCGTACTGGGAGGTGCGCTCCGGCCCGTACCCGCCGGTGGAGCGGGTGGTCACGTCCCAGCGCTCCCCCGCGGCCGGCTCGACCCGGATCACCTCGGTGCCGAACCAGATGTGCGAGCGCAGGTCGAAGTGGTCGGCGTACCGCTCGAAGTACGAGAGCAGGTGGCTGTGGTGCGGGTAGTCCGGCCAGGAGTCCGGCATCGGGAAGTCGGGGAACTGGGTGAACGGCTTCGACGAGAGCAGGTGGGTGCTGGCGTACACCGGGCTGCGGTCGTGCCGCCAGTTCCAGGCGCCGCCGACGCCTGTCTCCCGCTCGTAGCAGTCCACGCCGAACCCGTGCTCGCGCAGGTTCTTGATGGCCGTCAGGCCGCTGGCCCCGGCCCCGATGACGCAGACCGTGTCGCCGCGGTCGGAGACCGGGCGGCCGTCGCGGCTCAGCGCGGACGGGGTCGTCTCCGGGTCGGGCCGGCCGTGGTCGGTGGAGGTGGACACCGGGACATCTCCTTTTGTGCGGCACGCGTGCCGGTCGCCGCGAAATCCTCTCCACATCGGAGCCGGATGTCCAGCCCCGGCGCGGACGGATCGGCGGTCGCGCCGGTCGGGGGTCAGCCGGTGGTGGGCAGCAGCAGGTCGACCAGGACCGGGAAGTGGTCGCTGGCCCGCCGGGTCTGCGGGGTGTCCACCACGTCGTAGTCGACCACGGTGATCCGCGGGTCGACGAAGAGCGCGTCGATACGCCGGCGGGGGTCGGCGCAGGAGTAGGTGAGCCGGTCGGCCCGGTCGGCCGCCACCGCGGCGTCGGTCAGCCCGCGCGCCACGGTCGCCCAGGCCGGCCCGTCCGGGCCCTCGTTGAGGTCCGCCCCGGCCACCACCGGGCTGCCCGCCGCGTCCAGGCCGCGCCTGAACTCGGCGGCCTGCGCGGGACGCTCGGTCGGATCGGTGGACAGGTGTGACCCGGCGAGGGTGAACCGGGCGTCGCCGACACGGCAGTCGGCGTACGCGGCGCCGCGCAGGTGCCGGCCGGGGGTGAGCGGGAAGCGCTGGCAGCGGGTGTCCCGCACCTGGACCCGCAGGCTGGTCAGCAACAGGTTGCCCAGCGCGGGCAGCCCGCCGGCGGCCACCACCAGGCCGAACGACTCGGCCAGCGAGGCGGACTTCTGCCGCCACCGGAACCGGCGCGGCCCCTCCTGCACGATCACCACGTCCGGCGTCACGGCGCGGACCACCGCCGCCAGCGCGGCGGTGTCGTCGCGCTGGCTGTGGATGTTGTACGACACCACGCGCAGTGGTACGCCGCCGGCCTCGCCCATTCCGGCTCGCCTCAGATCCGTCGGGCCAGGTCGGCGGCGCCGATCACCCCGGCGCTGTTGCCCAGTTCGGCGGGGAGCACCTCGGCCACCGGCAGGCGCCCGCGCTGGGCGAGCGCGTCGAGGTACGAGCGGCGCGCCGGGCCGAGCAGCAGGTCACCGGCCTCGACCACGCCGCCCCCGACGACCAGGGTCTGCGGGTCGAGGATCTGCGCCATGTCGGCGAGGCTGGTGCCCAGCCACCGGCCGATCTGCGCGAACGCCTCGGTGGAGACCGGGTCGCCGCCCTGAGCGGCGGTGGTCACCATGTGGCCGGTGATCGCCTCGGTCTCCCCGCCGGCCAGCTCCAGCAGCGCGGTGGCCCGCTGTGGCTCCTGCCGGGCGCCGGCCCGGGCGAAGCGGACCAGGGCACTGCCGCTGGCGTACTGCTCGATGCAGCCCAGCCGCCCGCAGCCGCACTGGTGCCCGTCCGGCACGGCCAGCATGTGGCCCAGTTCCGCGGCGACGCCGTGCGCGCCACGCAGCAGCTCGCCGCTCAGCACGATGCCACCGCCGACGCCGGTGCCGATGGTGAACATGACCATGGAGTCGTCGGCGTCCCGGGCCGCGCCGTAGCGGAACTCGGCCCAGGCGGCCACGTTGGCGTCGTTCTCCACGATCACCGGCAGGCCGACCGCCTTGCCGACGTACTCGCGCAGTGGCTCGTCCCGCCAGGCCAGGTTGGGGGCGAAGAGCACGGTCGAACGGTTGGCGTCGATCCAGCCGGCCGCGCCGATGCCGACGCCCTCGATCGTCCGTCCGGCAGCCAGCTCGCCGACCAGGTCGATGATGACGTCGCGGGTCTTGCCGACGTCATCGGCGGGAGTGTCCCGTCGGGTCTGCACGAGGACCGTGCCGGTGTCGTCCACGACACCGCCGGCCACCTTCGTGCCACCGACGTCGACTCCGATGGTCAGCGTCACCGCTGCCGCTCCCCTCTGCTGTGCTGTCCGGCCCGTGCGCCGGCGACACGCCGGTCCGGGTCGAGATGTCCCGCGCTCAGGCGACGTCGCCCGGTGCGGCCGCGCCGGTGTCGTCGGGTACCCGCGACGCGGGCACCACAGGTCGGTCGGTCGGCACGGGTGCGGCCACCGCCCCGGCCTCGTCGACGGGTGGTGCGGTGTCCGGGGCGAGTGGGTCCGCCGTCCGGGTGGCGACCGCCCAGACGTCCCGCTCCTGCGCCGGCTGAGAATCATGCCCGCTACGGGTGGCATCGCGCCACACGTGATCCTCGTCGGCCCCGGTGAACCGTTCAGCCGGCGTGGGCTCCGGGACGTCGGCGCCGGCGGCCGGGGCGGGCGCGGTGGCGGGTGCCGACGGACTGGCCTCGGGCGGCTCCGCCGGGGCGAACGCGCGGAGCAGGCTGGCCACGCCGGCCGCGAGGTCACCGGCGCCGGTGGCCAGCCGCTCGGCGAATTCCGGACTCGGGTCGCGCAACGCGGCGATGCCCCGACAAACCGGGCAGACGCAGCATTCGGCGGAACCGGTGGCGAAACCGCCACCGGCGCCGAAAGGACCACCGGGGGCGGCACTGTGACCGAGGACACCGGCCAGCATCCCGCCCAGCGGGCCCCACGCGCCGCCCGCCGAGCCGGCGGAGGCCAGCCGCGCCCCCGCGAGCAGGGTGGCGACCAGCCGCTCCGCCTCTTCCCGGGCCGAGCCCGGATCCGTTGCGCCCATGGTCGGCTCCTCTACCGTGCCGCCGTACGCGTCACTGCGCCGCACCGGATGCTTCTACCCGGTGCTTGAGCTGCTTCAACGCGGTATCCATGATCATTTTCTCGGCTTTGCGCCGGAACATGCCGAGCATTCCCACGGAAAGCTCGACCTCCAGCGTGTAGGTCACCGTGGTGCCGCCGTCCGGGTTGCCCACCAGGTCGTACGAACCGCGCTGGCTCTTCTGCATCTTCGAGGGCGCGACCAGGTGCCACTCGATCCGCGACAGGTCCTCGGCGTACTCGTAGGCGAGCACGTACTCGTCGGCCATCACCCTGGCGTCGATGGTGAAGCGCACCTGGCTGGCGTAGCCGTCCTCGTACTCCTCGATGACCTCGGCGCGACGCACCGCCTCGGTCCACTCCGGGTAGCGCGCGAAGTCGCAGATGACCGCCGTCACCCGATCCGGTGACGCGCCGATGATGATCGACTGGGTGGAGGAGTCCGCCATGGGGGGAGGCTACCCGGCGGGCACCGTCCACGTGCCGCGCCGCCCCCGCCGCGCCCGGCGGCGGGGCTCGACCCCCGCCGCACGCGGTAGGCCAACCACCACGAGGCCCGACCGACCCTCCTGCTTGTCCCACCCGACCCGACAGCCGGGTAGGTTTCGACAGAGCCGACGCCCGCGGTGGCGGCCGGCCCGGCCAGTGCGAGCACGAAGGAGTGCAGGTGCGCGAGTTCTCCGTTCCGCCGATCGTCACCGTTGGCGACGCGGCCAACCTCACCGATCCGGTCTGGGACAACGCCGAGGTCGCGCCGGATGCCGTGCAGTTCGCCCGCCGCACCCCGGCCGCAGACGGCACGGGCACCGCCTGGGCGGAGGTGACCTGCCGGCAGTTCCGTGACGAGGTGGTGACGGTGGCCGCCGGGCTGATCGCCGCCGGCATCCAGCCGGGCGCCCGGGTCGCGCTGATGAGCCGCACCCGCTACGAGTGGACGCTGCTGGACTACGCCATCTGGACGGCCGGTGCGGTCACCGTGCCGATCTACGAGACCTCCAGTTCCGAGCAGGCCGCCTGGATCCTCGCCGACTCCGGCGCGGTCGCCGTCGTGGTGGAGACCGACGCGCACGCCAGCCTGGTCACCGGCGTCCGGGACCGGCTGCCCGAGCTGAAGCACGTCTGGCAGATCGACCGGGGCGGGGTCGACGAGCTGGTCACGACCGGCGGCGCGGTCGAGCCGGCCGAGGTGGAACAGCGCCGCAAGGCGGTCCGCGCCGACGACCTGGCCACGATCATCTACACCAGCGGCACCACCGGCCGGCCCAAGGGCTGCGTGCTCACCCACCGCAACATGTACGCCGACATCGCCAACGCGGTGCCGGTGCTGCCGAACCTGTTCAACGCCGGTGCGGCCACCCTGCTCTTCCTGCCCCTGGCACACGCCTTCGCGCGGCTGATCCAGATCGGCGTGGTGCATGCCCGGGCCACCATGGCGCACTGCGCCGACACCAAGAACCTGGTCGCCGAGCTGCAGGAGTTCCGGCCGACCTTCGTGCTCTCCGTCCCCCGGGTGTTCGAGAAGGTCTACAACGCGGCCAAGCAGAAGGCCGAGGCCGACGGCAAGGGCGGCATCTTCGCCCGCGCCGAGCAGGTCGCCATCGCGTACAGCGAGGCGCTGGAGACCTCACGCGGGCCCGGCATGGCCCTGCGCGCCCAGCACGCGGTCTTCGACCGGCTGGTCTACGGCAAGCTGCGTGCCGCGCTCGGCGGCCGGTGCCGGGACGCCATCTCCGGCGGCGCACCGCTCGGCGCCCGGCTCGGCCACTTCTTCCGCGGCATCGGCGTGACGGTCCTGGAGGGCTACGGGCTGACCGAGACCTCGCCCGCCGCGGCGGCGAACCTGCCCACCGGCACCCGGATCGGCACCGTCGGCCGCCCGCTGCCCGGCGTGACCATCCGGATCGACGACGACGGCGAGATCCTGATCTCCGGCGATCTGATCTTCCAGGGCTACTGGCACAACGAGGCGGCGACCGCCGAGGCGCTCACCGCCGACGGCTGGTTCCGCACCGGCGACCTGGGCCAGCTCGACAACGACGGCTACCTCAGCATCACCGGCCGGAAGAAGGAGCTGATCGTGACCGCCGGCGGCAAGAACGTCGCCCCGGCGGTGCTGGAGGACCAGGTCCGGGCCCATCCCCTGATCAGCCAGTGCGTCGTGGTCGGCGACCGGCAGCCGTTCATCGCGGCGCTGGTCACCATCGACGAGGAGGCGTTGCCCGCCTGGCTGGAGTCGGCCGGGCTACCCGCCGACACCCGGGTCGAGGACCTGCGCGAACACGAGGGCCTGCGCTCGGAGATCCAGTCCGCGATCAAGAGCGCGAACCACGCCGTCTCCAAGGCCGAGGCGATCAAGGTGTTCCGGGTCCTGCCCCGCGACTTCACCGAGGCGACCGGCGAGCTGACCCCGTCGCTCAAGGTCAAGCGGCAGGTTGTCCACAAGACGTACGCGGCGGAGATCGCCGATATCTATCGCGGCTGACTACCATCCGTCACGTGCCCGCATCGACATCCGCCGCACCACACCCGCATCCCCTCGCCGCGGCCGCCCGCCTGGTGATGCTGGCGCTGGTCGCCATCCTGACCCTGTTCGCCACCCGCGACGTCACCCAGCTGTGGTGGATCGCGCTGCTGGCGTTCGCCGGGTTGCCCTCGCTGCTGGCCCCTCAGCACCGGCTGATCGGGCCGCTGAGCCGCGTGGCCGAGGTGGTGGTGCTGGGGCTGGCCGCGAGCCAGGTTGCCGCGGTCGCGTCGATCGGCGGCACGGTCGACGGGCTCGGCGCCTCGGCGGTGCTGCCCTACCTGGCGGTGCCGGTGACCGTCACCGCGCTGCGCCGCCGCTTCTCCGAGGGCGCCGCGCTGCTCGCGGTCACCGCCGCGACCCTGCTGGTCACCGGGGCGCTCACCGAGGTCGGTGGGGAGCGTCAGCTCGGCCAGCTCGGTTATCTCGCGGTCTGCGCGCAGTGGCTGATCCTCGCCGCGCTGGGGCTCTACGCCGCCGGCACGCTGCACCGGGTGATGGCGGTGCGCGGTGAGGGCAAGCCCCAGCCGTACGCCGAGGCGACCCGGCTGCTGACCCAGCTGCGCACGGTGGCCCGGCAGCTGCCCGGGGCGACCCTGGACCCGGGCGGCATCTCCGAGCACCTGCTCGAGGAGCTGCGCACGGTGGCCCGGGCGGACCGGGGCGCGGTGCTGTCGGCCAGCGGCGGCGGCCGGCTCGTGGTGCTCGCCCAGGCCGGGGTGGACCGGGTGGACTGGGAGACAACGCTGGACGCGGACTCGGCGATCGCCGACGCCTGGGCCAGTCAGCAGGCGCAGACCGCCGCCCGGTCGCAGTCCCGCTCGCACCGCGGTGGCGACGTCTCCGCGTTGATCGTTCCGCTGGTCGCCGGGGTGCGCACGGTGGGGCTGGTGGTGCTGGAGGCGGACGCCGCACACGCGTACCCGGCGCCGGTGGTGTCCCGGGTGACCGCGCTGACCCGGCCGGCCGCGCTGCGGCTGGAGGCGGCGCTGCTCTTCGACGAGGTCCGCTCCCTGGCCACCAACGAGGAGCGGCAGCGGCTGGCGCGGGAGATCCACGACGGGGTGGCGCAGGAGCTGGTGATGGTCGGCTACGGCATCGACAACGCCCTGGCCACCGTCTTCGACGACGCCGACGAGACCGCCGAGGCGCTGCGTACGCTGCGCGGCGAGGTGACCCGGGTGATCACCGAGCTGCGGCTGAGCCTGTTCGAGCTGCGCAGCGAGGTGGACCGGCAGGGCGGGCTGGCCGCGGCGATCGCCGAGTACGCGCGCACCGTGGGCGCCTCCGGCGGGCTGCGGGTGCACCTGTCGCTGGACGAGTCCACCGCGCGGCTGCCGGCGGCCACCGAGGCCGAGTTGCTGCGCATCGCGCAGGAGGCGGTCACCAACGCGCGCAAGCACGCCGGGGCCTCCAATCTCTGGGTCACCTGTGAGGTCGACCCCCCGTACGCGCAGATTGAAGTGTCGGATGACGGTCAGGGGATGGCTGACCAGCGGCCCGACGGGCGGTACGGTCTTGCGATCATGGCCGAGAGAGCGGAACGTATCCGGGGCCGGCTGGAGATCAGGCCCCGGCAACCGAGCGGCACGACCGTGGCGGTGGTTCTCGGCACCTCGCCCCGGCGCGGTAACCTGCGCGGTAGCGCAGCAGCAGAAGGGGAGTAACCCGAGGATGACCACCAGTCCGACACCGGCCACCCGCACCAAGGTCCTCCTTGTCGACGACCACGACCTTATTCGCAAGGGCCTGCGGCACGCCTTTGAGCGCGACCGTCAGTTCGAGGTCGTCGGTGAGGCCGCGACGGCGGCAGAGGGGGTACGCCAGGCCGGTGCGCTTCAGCCGGACGTGGTGATCATGGATCTCCGGCTGCCCGACGGCAGCGGCCTCGAGGCCACCCGGGCGCTGCGCAAGTCCAGCGCCTCGATGGGCATCGTGGTGCTGACCATGTACGCCGGCGACGACCAGCTCTTCGGTGCCCTGGAGGCCGGCGCGAGCGCCTTCGTGCCGAAGACCGCCCCGGCCGACGAGGTGGTGGCCGCCGCGCGGCACGCCGCCTCCTCGCCGAGCGCGTTCACGGCGGCCGACCTGGCCGAGGCGATGAAGCGCCGGCTCGCCCCGTCCGGTCCGCAGCTCTCCCCCCGTGAGGGGCAGGTCCTGCGGCTGCTCGCCGACGGGATGAGCGTGGCCGGCATCGCCAAGCAGTTGTTCGTCAGCGAGTCCACGGCCAAGACGCACATCTCCAAGCTGTACGAGAAGCTGGGTGCGGCCAACCGGGCGCAGGCGCTGATGACCGCGCTCCGGCTCGGACTGCTCGAGGCGCCAGACGCCCCGAAGTTCTGACCTGACCCCGCTCGTCGAGCGGGACGCCGCGACCGAAGGTCCGCGCCGGCTCCGGCCGGCGTGGACCTTCGCGTATCGACCGACGTCGGCGGGAACCTGGCGGCACGCTATGGTCTGGCGGGAACGTGGGGGGGCACAATACCCGCGCGGGCGACGACGCCCGCGTCGCGGACTCGAGGGGTGAGCGCATGCAGCGGCCGGACTGGGCACCCGACACCATCGACATCGAGCGCCCGAGCGTCGCGCGGATGTACGACTACTACCTCGGCGGCTCGCACAACTTCGCTGCCGACCGGGCGGCGGCGCAGGCGATGGTGGCCGCGGTGCCGGAGGCGCCGCTGATGGCCCAGGCCAACCGGGCGTTCCTGCGCCGGGCGGTGCACCACCTCGCCGAGTCCGGGATCCGGCAGTTCCTGGACATCGGCTCGGGCATCCCCACGGTCGGCAACGTGCACGAGATCGCCCAGCGGCTCGACCCGGAGTCACGGGTGGTCTATGTCGACGTCGACCCGGTGGCCGTGGCGCACAGCCGTGAGATCCTGGCCGGCAACGACCGGGCGGTGGTGGTGCAGGAGGACCTGCGGCGCCCGGAGAAGATCCTGACCCACCCGGACATCCGCAAACTGCTCGACCTGGACCAGCCGGTGGCCGTGATGATCGTGGCCGTGCTGCACTTCGTGTCCGACGAGGACCGTCCGGCGGATCTGCTGCGGACCCTGCGCGACGCGCTGGCCCCGGGCAGCTACCTGGTGCTGTCGCAGGCCAGCGACGACGGGCGCAGCCAGGACGAGCGGGCCGAGGCGGAGCGGGTCTACCGGCGTACCGACAACCCGCTCTGGGTCCGCAACCGGGCCGAGCTGACCGCGCTCTTCGACGGGTTCGAGCTTCTCGACCCGGGCGTGGTCTGGGTGCCGCAGTGGCGGCCGGACACCCCGGAGAGCGCGGAGGACGCCGAGCGTGCGGTCTTCATGGGCGGCGTCGGGCGCCTCGGTGGCTGAGTCGCCCGGGGCGACCTCCTGCCCGGGCACGTTCGCCAAGGCCTGGGCCAAGGCCGTCTCCGGCACCAGCTATCTGCCGATGACCCAGGCCCAGCTCGAGACCCTGCTGCACCGGCTCACCGGGCAGTTGGCCGGCGCGTTGCTCGCCGAGCCGTTCGACCTCCGCGCCGGTTACCGGGTGGGCGCCGAACTGGTCGCCGCGCACATCGCCTCCGCGGAGGGGCTGGGCCGTACCGTCGAGGTCATCCAGCTCCGGCTGATACGCGATCTGGGGCTGGTGGCGGAGGACGTCGAGGACCGGATGGCGCGGCTGCTGGCCGCCGTTGCGACCGGCTACGCCCGCGCGCTGCGGGACCGGACGCTCGACGAGCAGGAGTCGATCCGCCGGGCCGCCATGGTGGCCCGGACGCAGGCGGAGCGGGCGCTGCGGGCCAGCGAGGCTCGGTTCCGGCACCAGGCCACCCACGACCCGCTCACCGGCCTGCCCAACCGGACGTTGTTCACCGAGCGGCTCACCGCCGCGCTCAACGAGCCGGGCCGGGGCGCGCAGCGGGTCGGCGTGTGCTTCCTCGACCTGGACCGGTTCAAGGTCGTGAACGACACGCTGGGGCACCGGGTCGGCGACCGGCTGTTGACCACAGTGGCCGAGCGGCTGTGCCAGACCGTGGGCGAGCACCTGGTGGCCCGACTCGGTGGGGACGAGTTCGTCATCCTGGTGGAGCGCAGCGGCGGCACCGAGGACATGGTGGCGGTGGCCGAGGCGGCGCTGGCCGCCGTCCGGACACCGGCGCTGGTGGACGGGCACGAGCTCCAGGTCTCGGCGAGCATCGGCATCGTCGAGCGCCAGGTGGCCGGCGCGAACCCCGGTGACCTCATGCGGGCCGCCGACAGCACCCTGCACTGGGCGAAGGCGGCCGGCGGGGCGCGCTGGGCGCTCTACGACGCCGAGCGCAACCGACGGGAGCTGGCCCGGTACGCGCTCTCCGCGGCCATCCCGGCCGCCCTGGAGCGAGGCGAGTTCTACCTCGACTACCAGCCGCTGACCTCGCTTCGCGACGGCCGGCTGATCGGCGTGGAGGCGCTGGTCCGCTGGCGCCACCCGGAGCTGGGTGTGCTGCGGCCGGACAGCTTCATCGGCCTGGCCGAGGAGACCGGGCTGATCGTGCAACTGGGCGGGTGGGTGCTGGCCGAGGCGTGCCGGGAGGCGGAGGCCTGGTCGGCCGGCGGCACGGCCGCACCGTTCGTGAGCGTCAACCTGGCGGTCCGGCAGGTGCACCGGCCCGGGCTGGTGCAGGAGGTACGCGGCCTGCTGCGGCAGACCGGGCTGCCGCCGGAGCGACTGCAGTTGGAGATCACCGAGAGCACGATGATGAGCACGGCCAAGGAGCCGGTACGCGCCCTGCGGGTGCTGGCCGATCTCGGCGTGCGGATCGCCATCGACGACTTCGGCACGGGCTACAGCAACCTGGCGTACCTGCGGGACCTGCCGGTGACCGAGCTGAAGGTCGCCGGGGAGTTCGTGGCCGGGCTGCGGTCGCCGTCGGTGGGGCGCACCGATGAGCGGATCCTCGCCTCGCTGGTGTCGCTGGCGCACGCACTGGATTTGACGGTGACCGCCGAGGGCGTGGAGACCGCCGGGCAGGCCGAGCGGCTGCGGGCGATCGGCTGCGACGCCGCGCAGGGCTGGCACTTCGGCCGGCCGGCCCCCGCCGACCGGATCCTGGCCCGCATCCGCTGACCCACCCCGCCCGCCGGGCCGCTCCGTGCCGCTGCCTCTGCCTCCTGGCGTCGACGCGTCGCTGCGGTCGGGGGGCCAGAGCAGGGGTAGACAGCGTCTACGCGCCCTGGTAGACAGTGTCTATGAGTGCGGAGGCGAGTGTCCGGGCCCGACTGGTGGCCGCCGGGGTGGACCTGGTGCTGCGCGAGGGCCAGTCGGCGGTGTCACTGCGGGAGATCGCCCGCCGGGCCGGGGTCTCGCACGGCGCACCGCGCCGCTACTTCCCCACCCACGTCGACCTGCTCTCCGCCATCGCCCGGGAGGGCTTCGCCGACCTCACCGCCCGCGTCGAGCAGACGATGCGCGCCGCCGGCCCCGACCCGCGCGCCCAACTGACCGCACTCGGCCGGATGTACCTGGACTTCGCGGCGGCGCACCGCGGGATGTTCGAGCTGATGTTCCGGCACGACCTGCTGGACAGCGGCCGGCTACAGCTGCGCGAGACGAGCCTGCCGCTGTTCGCCGTCCTGGCCGACCTGGTGGCTCAGGTACGCCGGCCGACCGACGCGCCGGCCCCGGTGCTGGCCGGCGCGCTCTGGGCCAACCTGCACGGCACAGCCCAGCTCTGGGCGTGGGGCAGCCTGCCGCTGGCCACGGACGCCACCGACGACGACGCCCTGCTGCGAGCCGTGCTGGACGCCCACCTCGGCCCGACCTTCGCCTGAACCCATCCACCCCCACCCCGGAGGACACGTGCCCCTGCTGTACGACCTCACCAAGCTGACCGTCGGCACCATGCTGCGGCTGGGCTGGCGGCCACGCGTGGAGGGACTCGAACACCTGCCCCGGCACGGCGGCGCGATCCTCGCCGGCAACCACCTCTCCGTCGCTGACGAACTCTTCCTCGTCAGCGTGACGCCCCGGCACGTCACCTTCTGGGCCAAGTCCGAGTACTTCAGTGGTCGCGGCCCGGGCGGCTGGCTCAACCGGCGGATCGTCGCCGGCATGGGCGCGATCCGCGTCGAGCGGGCCGGCGGCCGAGCCGCCCTCAGCGCCCTCGACGCCGCCGTGCCGGTGCTCCGCGCCGGCGGCCTGGTCGCCGTCTACCCGGAGGGCACCCGCTCCCCGGACGGGCGGCTCTACCGAGGCCGCGTCGGCATGACCCGGCTGGCCCGCGACGCCGGGGTGCCGATCATCCCGGTCGGCGTGCTCGGCACCGCCGAGGTGCTGCCCGTCGACGCGCGGCTGCCGCGCCGGCACCCGGTCAGCCTGCGATTCGGCCCGCCGATCCCGGTCGCCGGCCGGATCAACGGGCCACGCGACATCCGGACGGTCACCGACGAGGTGATGGCGGCGATCCAGCGGCTCACCGGCCAGGAGTACGTGCCCCGCTACGCCCCGCCCCGATCGACCCCCACCTGAGGCGCGGGCGGCGGTCAGCCGGCGAGCAGGGCGGCCATCCGCTCCGCCTGCGCCTCCCAGCGCCACTCCCGCTCCACCCACGCCCGACCTGCCGCGCCCAGTTGGCGGGCCAGGTCCCGATCGGCGAGCAGCCGGGCCACCCGGTCGGCGAGCTGGGCGACGTCCCGGCCGCGGACCACGTAGCCGGTCTCCCCCTCGCGCACCGCGTCCGGCGCGCCGCCGGAGTCACCGGCCACCACCGGCAGGCCCGTCGCGGACGCCTCCAGGTAGACGATGCCCAGCCCCTCCACGTCCAGCCCACGGTTGCGGGTGCGGCAGGGCATCGCGTAGACGTCGCCGGCCGCGTAGTGCGCCGGCAGCTCGGCCGTAGGCACCGAGCCGGTGAAGACCACGTCCCGTTCCACCCCCGCCTGCCGGGCCAGCTTTTCCAGGGTCGCCCGGTACGGCCCGCCGCCGACGATCAGCAGCGCCGCGTCGGGCACCCGGCGGCGGATCTCCGGCAGCGCCCGGATCAGCATGTCCTGCCCCTTGCGCGGCACCAGGCGGGACACACAGACCACCACCGGACGGTCGGTCAGCCCCAACCGGGCCCGGACGGGCTCGCCGTCCACGGTCGGGTGGTAGGTGTCCACATCGACCCCGGGCGCCAGCCGGCGCAGCTCGGTCAGCCCGTCCAGCACGCGGGCCAGCCGGCTGCGCGTGTACTCGCCGAGATAGGTGGTGACGTCGACGCCCCGACCGATCCGGCGCAGCGCCGGCCGGGCGGCGGGCAGCGCCGCCCAACCGACCTCGTGGCCGTGGGTCTGCGCCACCACCCGGCGCACCCCGGCCCGCCGCCGCAGGCCGGCGGCGAGCAGCCCGAGCGGGGCCGCCGCGCCGAACCACACCGTGTCGCAGTCGTACGCGCGGGCCAGCCGCGCCGCCCGGCGGGCGATCAGCGGGGTGGGCAGCAGCACCCTGGTGCGTTCCCGGATCACCTCGAACGGCTGGTCGGCGTCGAACTTCGCCGCCCCGCGCCAGCTCGACGCGTACACCACCACCGAGCCGGCCGGCTGACGCACCGCAAGGTTGTGCACGAAGGACTGGATCCCGCCCGGGCGGGGCGGGAAGTCGTTGGTGATCAGCAGCGTGCGGTTCATCGGCCGGCCTCCCGGGCGTACGCGCGGGCGGCGGCCATCCGCTCCACGGTGGACGGGTGTGAGGCCGAGTAGAGATATTCCCAGCGCGGCGGGTCAGGGTCGCCGAGGTTGACCGTGCCGAGTCGGCGCTGCATCGACTCGAAGGCGACCGGGTCACGGGTGAGCGCGAGCGCGTGCGCGTCGGCCCGTGCCTCCACCCGCCGGGACATCAGCGCCTGCACCGGCGCGGCGACCAGCCCGGCCACCGTGACCAGGGCGACCAGCAACGGAAACGCGCGTGGGTGGGCGACCGAATCGACACCGGCCATCCGCAGCAGCGGCCCCCACGAGCCAAGCAGGTAGAGCGCCACCACCGCGGCCGCGGCGCCGAGCGCCCCGGTCAGCGTGCCGGCCGCGACGTCCCGGTCCTTCGCGTGCCCCAGCTCGTGCGCCACCACGGCGGTCACCTCGGCCGGGGTGGCCTCGCGCAGCAGCGTGTCGTAGACCACCACCCGTCGGGTCGGCCCGAGACCGGAGACGTACGCGTTGACCGCCCTGGTGCGCCGGGAGGCGTCGGCGACCAGCACGTCGCGCACCGGCACCCCGTCGCGGGCGGCCATGCTCATCAGCTCGGTGCGCAGCGGGCCCTGCTCCATCGGCGTGAAGCGGTTGAACACCGGCTCCACCAGCACCGGCAACACGAACGACAGCAGCACCACCAGCACCGCCGCGCCGGCCGCGCCGAACGCCCACCACCAGCGCGGCGCGAGGCGGATGACCGCGTAGAACCCGAACAGCGCCACCGCGCCGATCACCGCGCTGACCGCGTACGACTTGAGCAGGTCGGCCGTCCAGCCGCTCCAGCCGTTGGTGCTCAGCCCGTAGCGGGTGAGCACGCTCTGCCGCCAGGCGGCGAACGGGAGGGTGAGCAGGTCGGCGACGAGCACCACGGCCAGCCCGCCGAGCACGGCCTGTGCGGCCCAGTGCCCACCGAACGGCCGGCCCACCAGCTCGATCAGGCGGCTGCCCAGCGGGGTCAGCCCCAGCGCGAGGGCGACCAGCAGCCCGACGGCGAGCGCGGCGTAACCGCCGGGGCGCAGTGCGGTGCGGAACTCCCGCCCCCGGGCCACCTGCTCGGCGGGCAGGTCACGCAGCGCGGCGAGCTGGTCGGCCCGGGGCGCCGGCGGCCGGTGCCACGGGATCAGCAGCGCGGCGATCACCAGCAGCGCGACGGTCAACCCGGCCAGGGTCAGCAGCGCCCAGGCACGCGGGGTCACCGGGACACCGCCGTGCTCGCCACGCGACGGGCCTTCCCGCCGCCGACGGCGGGCCCGCCGTCGTCGCGTCGTACCCCGCTCATCCCGCCGCTCCTCCCGCCGTGACCGCCCATCCTATGGCCCGCGAAAAGCCCGCTTCGGGCGCGGTGTCGCGCTCAGGCGACCCGGCGTGCGGCGTGGCGACGGGCGGCGCCGGGACGCGCGGGCGCGGCCAGCACCTCCACGTCGTAACCGGCCCGGGCGAACACCTCGATCGCCTGGACCTCGGCGGCGTCCAGGCCGGCCGCCGGGGACGCCTCGTCGAACAGGCCGGCCACCAGGCAGCCGGAACAGAAACCCAGACAACCGCCCCGACCGGCCGAGATCGACTCCAGGTCAGCGATATCGGGGTATCCCGACCGGCCGGACACAGCGACATCGCCGACCTCGTGTCGATCACACGAAGGAGAGCGCTGCTCACCTGGCTACCGGCCAGACCCGCGCTTTGGCGCGGCCGAGCCAGCGATCAACCGCGTCCCAGCGGGCCACACCCGCGCCGACCAGCCGAGCCGTTCAAGTGTCCGAGTCAGCTGATCTGGATCGGGGAACGTCTTCACGATCCAATGCGGCGGGCCCCACCCCTGATCGACACCGTTTCGGCGATGTCGCGGTGTCCCGGGGCCGAGGATGGCCCGGTGTCAGCGATCTGGAGTCGATCATGCTTTAGCGCCCGGCGCGGGACGGCCAGACACGGTCAGGAGCGGGCGAGTCGGCGCAGCAGCGAGTCGGCGCCCAGCGGGTAGGCGCCGTGCCGACGGACCCCGTCGGCGACCTCGCGGTCGGAGGAGACCACCACCACCGGACGGCCCGCCGGCTCGGCCCGGACCAGCCGCCGGATCAGCTCGTCCGCGGTCTCGCCCTTGCGGGAGAAGAGCACCCGTACGCCCCGCGGCGCCGGCGGCAGCCCGTGCATCCGCTCGGCGCCGTCGAAGACCACGGTGACCTCGTCGCCGGTCTGCGCGGCGATCCCGCCCAGGCCGGTGACCAGGCGCTTGCGCTGCTGCTCCAGCGACATCTCACCGAAGCCGCGCTTGGTGACGTTGTAGCCGTCCACCACGAGGTGCGCCCGGGGCAGCGCGAGCAGCTGGTCCAGCCGGGCCGGGTCGTCGGTGTCCCGGGCGCGCGCGGACGGGCCGGCCGGGGCGGTGCCCGTCTGGTCGGCGAACGCGTCGGCGACGAAGTCGGCGGGGAGCTTGTCCACCGGGTCGAGTGCCAGCTCCCGGCGCAGCCCGACGGCGGCCTGGCCGATGGTCTCCAACAGCAGCCAGAGCCGGGCGTCGTCGACCGAGCGGGCCTCCTTGGCGCTGGCCCGGGCCACACCGGCGGCCGCCTCCGCCTCGGCCAGCCGGGCGCGGGCCCGGCGCAGCTCGGCGTCCACGTCGGCGCTGGCGCGCGCGGCCCGGCCGCGCTCGGTGGCCAGCAGTTCGGTGGCCTTGCGCTCGCGGGCCTGGGTCTCCCGCAGGGTGCGGGCCAGTTGGCGGGACTCCTCGCGGAGCTGGCCCAGCTCCTCCCGGACCCGGGCCAGCTCGTCACGGAGCTTCTCCGCCTCCACCCGGGCCACCGCGCGGTCGTGCTCGGCCCGGGTGGCTCGCTGCTCAGCCTCGCGGACCAGCTCGGCGACGACCGCGCTGTCCGCCTCGGCGCGGACCGCCGCGCCGCTGGCGTCGATCAGCTCCCGCCAACCGCGCGGCCGGGCCAGGTAGGCCAGCGCGGCCACCTCGACCGGGTCGGCGGCGGCCGGCGCGGTGCCCTCGACCACGGCCGCGCCGAGGTCACCGGCGTCGGCCAGCACCCGGGCGGTGACCCGCTGCCGGAACAGCGGGTCGCCGGTGAGCTGGGCGGCGATGGCTGGCGCGCCGAGCCGGGCCCGCCGGTTCGGGGCGAACTTGGCCACCCGGCGCAACGGCACCGGGACCTCGTCGGCCGGGAGGGTGGGCAGCACCGCGGCGGTCAGCGCCACGATCCGCTGCCGGACCGGCTCGGGCAGGACGGGCTCCGGCTCGATCGTCGGCTCGCCGCCCGGGCCCACCGGGCCGGATGACTCGTCGACGGCGGTCTCGTCGCCGCTGTCCGGGTCGCCCACGGCACCGTCGCGCGCGACCGGATCCTCCTGCTGGAGGTGGTCGTCGTGCGGCTCGGTGAGGGGCATGTGGCAAGTCTCCCACCGCGACCGGGCCCACCGCCCGGTGAGTGAGCCGATCTCTCATCCTAGCCCCATGCCCACCGGTGGGGCCGCTGTGACGGGAGTGTCGGACCGGCGCGCTAGCGTGCCGCCGATGGCACAGGCGGAGTACGTCCAGGAGTCGCTGGCCGGTCTCGACCCGGCGGTGGGCGGGGTGGACCCGGCGCTGCCGCTCTACGCGGCCACCTTCGTGGTGGTCGACCTGGAGACCACCGGCGGCGCGCCGGACGGCGGCGGCATCACCGAGATCGGCGCCGTCAAGGTGCGCGGTGGTGAGCAGCTGGGCGTGCTGGCCACCCTGGTCAACCCGGGGCAGCCGATCCCGCCGTTCATCACCGTGCTGACCGGGATCACCCAGGCCATGCTGATGCCGGCGCCGCCGATCGAGCAGGTGCTGCCGAGCTTCCTGGAGTTCATCGCCGACGCGGTCCTGGTCGCCCACAACGCGCCCTACGACGTGGGCTTCCTCAAGGCCGCCTGCGCGAAGCACGGCTACCGCTGGCCCAACCCCCGAGTGTTGGACACGGCGGCGCTGGCCCGCCGGGTGCTGACCCGCGACGAGGTGCCCAACCGCAAGCTGGGCACCCTGGCGGCCTACTTCCGCACCGCCACCCAGCCCACCCACCGGGCGCTGGACGACGCGAAGGCCACCGTCGACGTGCTGCACGGGCTGATCGCCCGACTGGGCGGGCACCGGGTCGACACGGTCGGCGACGCCATCGAGTTCGCCCGGGCGGTCACCCCGACCCAGCGCCGCAAGCGACACCTGGCCGAGGGCCTGCCCAAGGTGCCGGGGGTCTACATCTTCCGGGCCGCCGACGACCGTCCGCTCTACGTCGGCACCTCCGGCGACATCGCCACCCGGGTGCGCAGCTACTTCACCGCTGGCGAGAAGCGGGCCCGGATCTCCGAGATGCTGGCCGCGGCCGAGCGGGTCGAGGCGGTGGAGTGCGCGCACTCGCTGGAGGCGGAGGTCCGCGAGCTGCGGTTGATCGCCGCGCACGCCCCGCCGTACAACCGGCGGTCGAAATACCCGGAGCGGATGGTCTGGCTCAAGCTGACCGACGGGCCGTATCCCCGGCTGTCGGTGGTCCGCGACCTCTCCCCCACCGACACCGCCTACCTCGGCCCGTTCACCTCCCGGCGGTCCGCGGAGCTGGCCGCCGCGGGCTTCCACGACGCCGTGCCGCTGCGCCAGTGCACGCACCGGCTCTCGCTGCGGACCATCACGCCGGCCTGCGCGCTGGCCGAGCTGGGTCGCTGCCCGGCTCCCTGCGAGCACAAGATCACCCCCGAGGAGTACGACCACCGCGCCGCGGCGCCGTTCCGCACCGCCACCGTGAGCGACCCACAGCCGGTGGTGGACGCGCTGCTGGCCCGGATCGACGTGCTCTCCCGCGACCAGCGCTACGAGGAGGCCGCGGTGGTGCGGTCCCGGCTGGCGGCGGTGCTGCGCGCCACCGTGCGGATGCAGCGGCTGGCCGCGCTGACCGGGATCGTCGAGCTGGCCGCGGCCCGGCCGGCCGCCCGGGGCGGCTGGGAGCTGGCCCTGGTCCGGCACGGGCGGCTGGCGGGCGCGGGGGTGTCCCCGCCCGGCGTCCACCCGCGACCCACGCTGAACGCCATCCGGGCCACCGCCGAGACGGTGTCGGGTGGGCACGGCCCGGTGCCGGCGGCCACGGCGGAGGAGTCCGAGCGCATCTTGTCCTGGTTGGAGCGACCGGAGACCCGGCTGGTGGAGATGTCCTCCGGTTGGTCCTCCCCGGTGGGTGGCGCGGGGCGTTTCCGGGACCTGCTGGCGAAGGCCGAGAGCGGGGCGTCCCACCAACTCTCGACCGAACGCTCATGACCAAGTGACCGATCGGACTACGTCGACTCGCTTAGGCTGTTAGAGAAGTGCAGTCCTGCCCGATTCGTGGGCCTGCTCCCGGTCGCCGGGTTTCGGCGGTCGCGGGGCCGGGGTGAGGAGGTGTCCCTCGTGGACGTCGACGCCGGGCACGGCGCCGCCCTGGGGGGCGCCCTGCCGACCCAGTCGGGTGAGCTGCCGCTGGCCCGCCGGCTGCGGTCGTTGCTCACCTGGCCGACCGCCGACTCCGACCCGGTCACCCAGCTGGTCCGGACCCACCGGGGCATCCACGCCGGCACCGACCCGGCGGTGCTGCGCCGGGCCTACACCATCGCGGAGAACATGCACCGCGGGCAGTTCCGCAAGAGCGGGGAGCCGTACATCACCCACCCCCTCGCGGTGGCGCAGATCTGCGCCGAGCTCGGGATGGACACCACCACCCTGGTGGCGGCGCTGCTGCACGACACGGTGGAGGACACCCGATACACGCTCCAGGCGCTCTCGGAGGACTTCGGCGGCGAGGTGGCCCACCTGGTTGACGGGGTGACCAAGTTCGACAAGGCGTTCTACGGCAAGGCCGCCGAGGCGGAGACGATCCGCAAGATGATCGTCGCGGCCGCCAAGGACGTCCGGGTCCTGATCATCAAGCTGGCCGACCGGCTGCACAACATGCGCACCCTCGGTGTGCGCTCCGCCGCCTCGCGGGAGCGGATCGCCCGCAAGACCCAGGAGGTGCTGGTCCCGCTCTGCGACCGGCTCGGCATCCAGACCCTCAAGCGCGAGCTGGACGACGTGGTGCTGCTGCACCTGGAGCCCGACGAGCACGCCCGGCTGGCCCGGCACGTGCACGACCGGCCGGGCTGGGACGCGTACCTCGACGCGGTGGTCAGCCGGGCCCGGGTGGCGCTGCGCCGCAGCCGGGTGGACGCCGAGGTGAGCCCCCGCCCGCGGCATCTCTACTCGATCTGGAAGGACACCACCGCCGGCGACCACGCCGCGCCGTACGACCTGCCGCGTATCGCGGTGGTGGTCGATGGTCCGGCCACCGACTGCTACGCCGCACTGGGTGCGATCCACGGCACCTGGCGCCCAATTCCCGGCCGGTTCAAGGACTTCATCGCATCGCCGAAGAACAACCTCTACCGCTCGCTGCACACCAGCGTCTGCGGCCCGCAGGACCGCACCGTCGAGGTGCTGATCCGCACCGAGGAGATGCACCGCTCGGCCGAGTACGGCATCGCCGCCGACTTCCGCTTCCCGCGTTCGGGAGGCAGCAGCGCGGCGGCGCGCGCCGAGCAACTGGACTGGCTGCGCCGGGTCCTCGACTGGGAGCCGGACGCCGCCGACCCGGCGCAGTTCCTCGAGTCGCTGCGCTGCGACCTCGCCGAGGGGCAGATCCAGGTCTTCTCCGACGGACGGCAGGTCGTGCTACCGGCCGGCGCCACGCCGGTCGACCTCGCCTACGAGCTGGGCGGCGAGCGGGGCGACCACTGCCTCGCCGCCCGGATCAACGGCCGGCTGGCGCCGCTGAGCTCGGAGCTGGACGAGGGCGACGTGGTGGAGATCTTCACCGAAGACGACGGGGACAACGGCTTCGAGGCCGGTGAGGCGCCGCGCGGCCCGCGCCGGGAGTGGCTGGACTTCGTCAAGTCGCCGCACGCGCAGATGCAGATCAACCGGTGGTTCGCCGGGCACACCGAGCCGGGCATCACGATCAGCGACAAGGTCCGCCTCGGCCGGGCCACCATCGGGCTCGCCCTGCGCCAGCACAACCGCGGCCTCGCCAGTGACCTGCCACTGCTGCGTCTCTCCGAGGAGCTGGGCTATCCCGACCTGGAGACCCTGCTGGTCGCCGTTTTCGACCGGGTGATCGAACCGGACACGGTGGTACGCCAGCTGATCGACCTGGTCGACCATCGACAGTGACCGTCCAGGCCCCAGCACGTCCGAAGGACTTTCGTGACCACTAGCCTGGGGTCATGATCCCCCGCTCCCGCGCCACCGGTCGGGCCATTTTCTACCAGGCCTTCTACCGGTTGCCGCTGCCGGTGCGCCGTCGACTGGTCCGGTTGGCCGTGCCCAAGTACATCGTCGGCGCGGTAACCCTGGTCCGCGACGCCGAGGCGACGGGTGCGGGCCGGTTGCTGCTGCTGCGCCAGCCGCCCGGCAAGGGGTGGTCGCTCCCCGCCGGTCTGCTGGATCGGGGCGAGGCCCCGGTGGTGGGCGCGGCTCGCGAGCTGTTCGAGGAGTCCGGCATCCGGCTCCCCCCGTCCCGGCTGCGTCCCGCGGTGCCGAACGCGATCGTGCACGCCAAGGGTTGGGTGGACATGGTCTTCGAGGCGGAGGTGCCGGCCTCCGACACCGAACTGGCGGTCGACGGCGCGGAGGTCTTCGAGGCCGCCTGGCACCCCCTGGACGACCTGCCGAAGCTGACCTGGCCGACCGCCCGGCTGCTCGCCTACTACGGCATTGGGCCGCTGGCCGGGCAGTTTCCGCCACCGGTGCCCGACATCACGCCGTGACCGGGGCGGCGGGTGTGCCGGCGACCGGGGGGCGGGCGGGCGACCGGCGCGCGGAGGTCTGTGCGGTGGTGCTCGCCGCGGGCGAGGGCACCCGACTGCGTCCGCTCACCGAACGGGTGCCCAAAGCGCTCTGCCCGGTGGGCAACGTGCCGCTGCTCGACCGGGCGCTGGCCCGGCTGGCCGGGCTCGGCCTGACCGGTCCCGGACGGGTCGCGGTGAACGCCTGCTACCTCGCCGACCAGGTGGTCACGCACGTCGGTGACCGCGCCCACCTGTCGGTGGAGCCGGGCGACCCGCTCGGCACCGCGGGCGGCGTGGCCAACCTGCGGGACTGGATCGACGGCCGGCCGGTGCTGGTCGGCAACGCCGACGCGTACCTCGCCGACGCGGCGACTCCGCCGGGCCCGGACGTGGCCGCGCTGCTGGACGGCTGGGACGGGCACTCCGTACGCCTGCTCGGTCAGCCCGCCGCGGACCCGGCGGCGCCGGGCACCTTCGCCGGGCACTGCTTCACCGGCTTCTCACTGCTGCCCTGGCGGCTGGTCCGCGACCTGCCGTTGGTCTTCTCCGACCTGGTGCGCGCGGTCTGGCGACCGGCCGAGGCGGCCGGGGCCCTGGAGGTGATCGCCTACCCGGGCACCTTCTACGACACCGGCACCCCGGCCGACTACCTGGCAGCCAACCTGCACGCCGCCGCCGGCGGCACCCTGATCGACCCGTCCGCCACGGTGGCCGGTCGCTGCGTCGAGTCGGTGGTCGGCGCCGGCGCGCGGGTGTACGGCGACGTGCGGCGCACCGTGGTCTGGCCGGGCGCGACGGTCCGCGACGGCGAACGGCTGCGCGACACGATCCGCGCCGGGGACGGCTGCACCGTGCCGGCCAGCGCGCACGGTTGAGCCCCGACGCCTCCCGCCTCCGGGCCCGACGGAAACATCTAGCATGGGCGACGACGCCGACGAACGGAGAAATGTCCCATGATCACCGCGATCGTGCTGATCGACTGCGCCACCGATGCGATCCCCGAGGTGGCGGAGAACCTGGCCAACCTTCCCGGCGTCAGCGAGGTCTACTCGGTGGCCGGGCACGTCGACCTCATCGCCATCGTCCGGGTCCGCGAGTTCGACCAGATCGCCCAGGTCATCGCGGGCGGCATCTCCAAGGTGCCGGGTGTGCTGAACACCGAGTCGCACATCGCGTTCCGGGCGTACTCGCAGCACGACCTGGAGGAGGCGTTCGCGATCGGCCTGGCGAGCGCGGACTGACACACCGGCGGCGCCGACGGGTGCCGGGACGCACGGCGGCCGGCCCACCGCGTGGGTGGGCCGGCCGTCTGCTGCCGCTACGTCAGCTCTCGCTGGGAGCCGGCGACTCGGTGGTGCCGCCGCCCGGAGCCGGCGACTCGGTGCCGCCGCCCGGAGCCGGGGACTCGGTGCCTGTGCCACCCGGAGCCGGCGACTCGGTGCCAGTGCCACCCGGGCTGGGCGTACCGCTGGCGCTGGTCTGCGGGACCGGAATGCCGAGCTGGTTGGCGAGCTGAACCAGCTCGTCGTAGTGCGTCTGCAGAATCGGCAGGGCGGTCTGGGCCAACTGGACCACCGACTGCTCGGAGCCCTGTGAGATCTCCGTCTGGGTGGCCTGGATGGCCTGGACGTGACCGGCCAGCTCGCTGGTCACCCACAGCCGGTCGAACTCCTTGCCGCTGGCGTTGTTCAGCTGGTCGATGACGGCCTGCTGATCGGCGCTGGGCTCGTTTGGCAGGTCCACCCCGAGCTGGGACGCGGTCTGCTGCACCGTCTGGTCCAGCTGGGTGTGATCGGTCTTCAACATCGCGCCCAGGTCCTTGACCCCCTGGTCCTGGCCCTTCTGCTGGGCCAGGTCACCGGCGGTGATTTCGAACAGGTTGACCTGGTGCACCGCCTGCAGATACTGGGTGTCCTGCGTTGACGGCTGTGCCGCGGCCTGCGCGGCCGCGGCCGGCGCGACGCCGACCAGTACCAGCGCGGCCAACAGGCCGAGGCGTTTGATACCCAACATGCTTCCCCCCTTGAGACGTTGGACCGCACGGATACCCGGCTCACCGGGGTTATTCCTGCGATCGCCCGTCGCGCGGGGTCTACCGGTCGCGCCGTGACCGTCCCACTCCTGGCCGGATGGGCGGTGGACACGGATACGACGTGGCGCCCGCCGGAATTCCGGCGGGCGCCACGTGACGGTGCGGTCGGGGGGTCAGCGGCGGCTCTCGCCGCTGCTGATCTCCTCGCGCTCGGGCCGGGCCTCGACCGGCGGGTGACCCGGCGAGACCGGCGCCTCGGCCGGCTTCTCGATCGGGTAGAAGAAGCCCCGGATGGCCGGGCCGAGAGCCCCGAGCCGGTTCATCTTCTTGGGCACCACCCAGCCGACGTACTCCAGCTCGCCGTGGCCGTCCGCGTGCCCGTTCGCCGCGCTGAGCGGCTGGTGCACCTCGATGAACCGGCCGTCCGGCAGACGCCGGATGATGCCGGTCTCCACGCCGTGCGCGAGCACCTCGCGGTCGTGCTGCTGCAGACCGAGGCAGAGCCGGTGGGTGATGTAGTACGCCACCGGCGGAATCACCAGCAGGCCGATTCGGCCGGCCCAGGTCATCGCGTTCAGGCTGATCTGGAACTTGTCGGCGATCACGTCGTTGGCGCCGGAGAGCGTCAGCACGATGTAGAAGGACACCGCCATGGCGCCGACCGCGGTCCGGGCCGGAACGTCCCGGGGCCGCTGGAGCAGGTTGTGGCTCTTGCGGTCCTTGAGGTGCCGGGCCTCCAGGAACGGGTACATCGTCGACAGGCCCACCAGGATGCCGGGCAGCACGACCGTCGGCCAGAACAGCGGCGGGATCACGTACCCGTCGCCGAGCGGGATGTTGATCTCCCAGGCGGGCATGAGGCGGGTCGAGCCGTCGAGGAACATGACGTACCAGTCCGGCTGGCTGGCGGCCGAGACCACCCACGCCTCGTACGGGCCGAACAGCCAGATCGGGTTGATCTGGAACAGACCGCCCATCAGCGCGATGACGCCGAAGACGACCATGAAGAAGCCGCCCTGCTTGAGCGCGTACCGCGGGAACATCCGCTCGCCGACCACGTTGCCGTTGGTCCGGCCGGGGCCGGGCCACTGCGTGTGCTTCTGCTTGAAGACCAGGCCCAGGTGGACGCTGATCAGCGCGACCAGCAGAGCCGGGATGAGCAGCACGTGGGCGATGAAGAACCGGCTGATGATGATCGTGCCGGGGAACTCACCGCCGAAGATCGACGAGGTTACCCAGGAGCCGATCACCGGGATGGACAGCATGATCGCCGAGGCGATCCGCAGGCCGGTGCCGGACAGGCCGTCGTCCGGCAGCGAGTAGCCGGTGAAGCCGGCCAGGAAGCCTACCCAGAACAGCAGCGAGCCGATGATCCAGTTGGTCTCCCGCGGCTTGCGGAAGGCACCGGTGAAGAAGACCCGCAGCATGTGCACGACGATCGCGGCCATGAAC
Organism: Micromonospora sp. NPDC005163; assembly: GCF_053599835.1. Taxonomy (NCBI): domain Bacteria; kingdom Bacillati; phylum Actinomycetota; class Actinomycetes; order Micromonosporales; family Micromonosporaceae; genus Micromonospora; species Micromonospora sp. NPDC005163. The sequence goes on along the minus strand of NZ_JBSFYP010000014.1, from coordinate 58,488 downwards.
AGCAGCGCCGACCAGTGGTGCATCTGCCGCATCACCAGACCGCCACGGACGTCGAACGAGATGTCCAGGCTGGAGGCGTACGCGGCGGACATGGGCGTGCCCTGCAACGGCGCGTAGCTGCCGTCGTAGACCACCTCGGTCATCGCCGGCTCGAAGAAGAAGGTGAGGAACACACCGGTCAGCAGCAGCACGATGAACGAGAACAGCGCGATCTCGCCGAGCAGGAAGGACCAGTGGTCCGGGAAGACCTTGTTCAGCAGCCTGCGCAGCGGGGTGGCCACCTGGAAGCGGTCGTCCACCCCCACCGCGGCCTTGCCCGGCGTCGCCGCAAGGTCAAGCTTTCGACGCTTCATGGCCGCTCCCAGAAATCAGGCCCGATGGTCTCGGTGTAGTCGGACTTCGCCACGAAGAAGCCCTCAGAGTCCACCTCGATCGGCAGCTGCGGCAGCCGGCGGCTGGCAGGGCCGAAGACGGGCGTCGCGTTGTTGGTGATGAGGAACTGGGACTGGTGGCACGGGCAGAGCAGACGGTTGGTCTGCTGCTCGAACAGGCTTGCCGGGCAACCGGCGTGCGTGCAGATCTTGGAGAACGCCGCGAAGTTGCCCCACATGTAGTCGCCGTGGCCGACCTCGGGCCGCGAGTTGGCTTCCCGCGACTTCTGGGCGTCCGCATCGCGCAGGTGGATCAGCAGCGTCGGCGAGTCGGCGTGCCGGTTGCTCACGCCGTGCTCGATGCCCGGAAAGACCGTCAGCTGACCACCGCTGCTGATGTCCGCCGGGCGCACCGGTCGGCCGTCCTCGCGGACGAGGCGGATCTTCTGCCCGCCCTCGGTCTGAGCGAACCCGGTGGTGAACATCTGGTTGTTCTTGTGCGGTTGGGAGATCAGGCCGCCGACCAGCGGCGCCGCGACCACCGCCCCGACTGGCGCGAGACCGGCCAGCAGCGAGATGCCGAGCAGTGGGCGACGCTTCACACCCAGCTCGTCGGCCATGTAGAGCATGGTCTGACCGGTGATGGTGCGGCCGTCCGCGTCCACCGCCCCCTCGTGCCGGTCCTGGATCGAGACCTCCTTGGGCAGCAGCTTCTTGCCCCAGGTCAGGATGCCGAATCCGACGGCGAGCAAGGCCACGCCCAGGGTGGCGCCGAGCAGCGGGGTGTAGAACTTGTCGCCGCCCCGGCCCGGCTCGTACTGCCAGGGCCACCAGATGTAGATGGCCAGGAAGGCAGTCGCCGCCAGGCCGGTGATCAGGAAGAACCCGGCCACCACCCGGGTCAGGCGGCGCTCGGCCTTGGTGCCGGGCTGCACCTGCGGCTCGTAGTGGACGATCTCGATGTCGTCCCGGCGCGCGCCTTCACGAACGATGTCGAACCGGGTCAGCCCCGGGGTGTTCACGTCGAGCGGCTCCCGGCCCTGCGGGGCCTGGTGCTCGGTGTGCGTGCTCATGCCGTCACCTCGCTACGGGTGGCGCCGAGCGGCACCACGGCACTGAATCGGATGATCCGCTCGGTCACGACTTACCCGCAATCCACAGGCTAGCGAAGACGAGCGCCACGATGCCAACCAGGAAGATCGCCAGGCCCTCGGTGGACGGCCCGTACCGGCCGAGGTTGAACCCGCCCGGGTCCTGGTCGTGCTTCAGGGTCTCCTGGATGTACGCGATGATGTCGGCCTTCTGCTCCGGCCGGAGCTGGTTGTCACCGAACACCGGCATGTTCTGCGGGCCGCTCAACATCGCCGCGTAGATCTGCCGGTCGGTCGCCGGGTGCAGACTCGGGGCGAACTTGCCCGAGGAGAGCGCGCCGCCACCGCCACCGAAGGCGTGGCACTGCGAGCAGTTGATCCGGAACAGCTCACCGCCGGCAGCGACGTTGCCGTCCTCGCGGAGGTCGTCGCCCTCCGGCACGATCGGGCCGCCGCCGAGCTCCTGGATGTACTGGGCCAGCTGGCGGGTCTGCTCGTCGGTGAAGAGCGTGGGCTTGCGGTGCGCCTGGGCCTCCTGGCGGGCAAGCGGCATGCGGCCGCTGCTGACCTGGAACTCGACCGAGGCCGCTCCGACGCCGATCAGGCTCGGCCCGCGGCCCTCGACGCCCTGGGCGTTGCGTCCGTGGCAGGTCACACAGCTCACGTCGAACAGCGCCTTGCCCTCAGCGGCGGCGCCGGTCAGCGGCGGGTTGTCCTGCGCCTGCGCACCGGGGGCGAAGACGGTGTATGCGCCGCCGGCGAGCATCAGCGCGGCGAACAGCCGGACCGCGGCGCCCAGCCGGCGGCGGCCCCTGCTGCGCGCGGCGGGCCGCTCGCGCAGCCGCGCGAGCAGACCGCGTCGGCGGTCGTTGTCAGAAGTCATGAGCGGTGTCCTTAACCGGTTGGACCTGTCTCAGGGGACGGAGCAGCAGCGCGGAATGTGACGCGCAAGATCACTGAAGCCAGTAGATCATGGCGTACAGCGCGATCCACACAACGTCGACGAAGTGCCAGTAGTACGACACGACGATCGCCGAGGTCGCCTGCGCCGGGGTGAACCGGCCCATGGTGGTACGGATCATGAAGATGATGAAGGCGATCAGGCCGCCGGTCACGTGCAGGCCGTGGAAACCGGTGGTCAGGTAGAACATCGAGCCGTAGCCGTCTTCGTTGATCTTGACGCCCTCGTGCACCAGCGTGCGGTACTCGTTCACCTGGCCGAGCACGAAGATCAGGCCCATCACGAAGGTGATGGTGAACCAGCGCCGTAGCGCGTGGACGTCACCCTTCTCCGCCGCGAAGACGCCGAGCTGGCACGTCACGGAGGAGAGCACCAGGATCACCGTGAACGTGGTCGCGTACGGGATGTTCAGGTGCTCGGTGTGCTTCTCCCACTGCTCCGGCGCAGCCGCGCGGATGGAGAAGTACATCGCGAACAGCGCCGCGAAGAACATGAGTTCGCTGGAGAGCCACACGATCGTCCCGACGCTGACCATGTTCGGTCGGGTCAGAGAGTGGATCCGGCTCTTGTCAATGGCTGGGGCCGCAGTCACGCCGTCATTATTGCCCCTGACCGGGGCCGGCGATCAGCGGGGTGGCAAACCTGCGCCTTCCGTGGCCCGCGCGTCCGGGTCCGGTTCGCCTGGCCTAGCCTGAAAAGCGTGCTACACGTCGATCCGATCTTCGCCGCCACCTCGGCGGTCCCGGCCGCGTTGCTCGCGGCCCCACCAGCGCTGGCCGCCGGGGGCGAGGCGACCCCGCCCCCGTTCACCGTCGGCGCGGTGCTGACCGAGACCCGGCTGGACAGCTGGCTGGCCGTCGGCCTGGTGCTCGCCGCGGGCCTCTACCTCTACGGGGTGCACCGGCTGCGCATCCGCGGCGACCGCTGGCCCATCTCCCGTACCGTGTTCTTCCTCGGCCCGGGCCTGGGCGGCATCGCGCTGGTCACGGTCAGCGGGCTGCACGCGTACGACACCGCGCTGCTGTCGGTGCACATGGTCCAGCACATGGTGCTGTCGATGGTGGCGCCGATCTTCCTGGCGCTCGGCGCACCCATGACGCTGGCCCTGCGCACCCTGCCGGTCCGGGCGCGCAAGCGCCTGCTGGCGCTCGTGCACAGCCGCGTCGCCCGGGTCTACAGCTTCCCGCTGGTGGCGTTCGCCATCTTCGTGGTCAACCCGTTCGCGCTGTACTTCAGTGACCTGTACCGCTTCACCCTGGAACACGCCTGGGCGCACGAGCTGGTGCACGCGCACTTCATCATGACCGGCTGTGTCTTCTTCTGGCCGCTGCTCGGCCTCGACCCGCTGCCGGGCCGCTGGCCGTACCCGGCGCGGGCGCTGCTGATGCTGCTCTCCGTGCCGTTCCACACCGTGCTCGGGCTCACCATCATGCAGAGCATCACGCTCTTCGGCGGCGACTGGTACCCGTCGCTCAACCTGAGCTGGTCCGACCCCTGGGACGACCAGGTCGTCGCCGGCGGCATCCTGTGGGCCGGCGGCGAGTTCGTCAGCGTGACCATGCTCGCGGTGCTGGTGGTGCAGTGGATCAAGCAGTCCGAGCGGGAGGCCCGCCGGGTCGACCGCGAGCTGGACCGCCAGGAGGCCCGCGAACGCGCCGCCGGCACCCCGGCCTGAGCTGCGCCGACGGTACGCCGGACCGCCGACGACGGGCGGGATGTCGACTACGTCACGTGGACCGGTACGATCGGCGGGCAGCTACGAGGTGGGAGCCAGTCCAGCCATGAGCGATCGTCAGTGCACCGTCCTGCTCTACAGCGACGACCCGCAGGTCCGTGACCGGATGCGGCTGGCCGTCGGCACCCGGCCCGCGCCAGGGCTGCAGATCGAGTTCGTCGACGCGTCGACCTACGCCGAGACCATCCGGCTGGTCGACGACTACGAGATCGACCTGCTGCTGCTCGACGGCGAGGCCAGCCCGGGCGGCGGCATCGGCATCGCCCGGCAGATCAAGGACGACCGGGACGACGCTCCCCCGACCTGCCTGGTGATCGCTCGCGCCGCCGACCGATGGCTCGCCGCGTACGCCGAGGTCGACGCGACGCTGGTGCACCCGCTCGACCCGGTGACCACCGGCAGCACGGTGGCCGAGCTGCTGCGGACGCACGCACCCGCCTGACGTCCCCACTTCCCGGCACCGCCTCGGCGCCGGATGAGTCGGCGCCGGTTCCAGCCCACCCGCACTTCGCACGCTCGGGAGGCCCGCCATGGGCGATCGGACCTGGCCGCACCTGCTCAACGCGCTGCTGCGCGGCGACGAGCTGCCCACCGCCGACACCGCCTGGGCGATGGACGAGATCATGACCGGCTCGGCGAGCGCGGCGCAGATCGCCGCCTTCGCCGTGGCGCTGCGAGCCAAGGGTGAGACCCCGGCCGAGCTGGCCGGCCTGGTGGAGGCCATGCTGGGTCGCTCGGTCCCGGTGGTGCTCCCGGAGAATCTGCGCCGCACCGCGCTCGACGTGGTCGGCACCGGCGGTGACCTCGCCCACACGGTCAACATCTCCACGATGACGGCGCTGGTGGTGGCCGGCGCTGGCGTGCGCGTCGTCAAGCACGGCAACCGGGCGGCCTCCTCCCTGTGCGGCACCGCCGACCTGCTGGAGTTCCTCGGCATCCCGCTGGACCTCGGCCCTGAGCAGGTCGTCCGCTGTGTCGAGGAGGCCGGCATCGGGTTCTGCTTCGCGGCCCGGTTCCACCCCGGGATGCGACACGCCGGTCCGGTCCGCCGTGAGGTGGGCGTGCCCACCTTCTTCAACTTCCTCGGCCCGCTGACCAACCCGGCCCGTCCCCGGGCCGGCGCGGTCGGCTGTTTCGACTCCCGGATGGCCCCGGTGATGGCCAGCGTGTTCGCCGCCCGCGGCGACTCGGCGATCGTGATGCGCGGCGAGGACGGGCTGGACGAGTTCACCACCGCCGCGCCGACCCGGGTCTGGGTGGCGCAGGACGGCACCGTACGCGAGGCCGTGCTGGACGCGACGGACCTGGGGGTACCCCGGGCCACCCTCGCGGACCTGCGCGGCGGTGACGCCGCCTACAACGCCGGCGTGGCCCGTCGCCTGCTGGCCGGCGAGACCGGCCCGGTCCGGGACGCGGTGCTGGTCAACGCGGCGGCGGCGCTGGCCACCCAGGGCCCGCTGGACGGCGACCTGACCGAGGCGCTGCGCGCCGGCCTGGACCGCGCCGCCGAGTCGATCGACTCCGGCGCGGCGGCCGGCACCCTCGACCGCTGGATCGAGACCGCCACCACCGCCTGACCGACGCCGGGCGCCCGTACCCGTGAGCGGCGGCGGTGCGCGGGAACTGTCGGACCCGCGTGGGAAACTACAGCCGAGTAGTTCTCCGCTTCCGTTGTGCGTCGGTATCGCTTCGGGGGCGGGCCGCCCGGAGTGAGAGGAGACGCTCGTGTCAGGCCGCGAGCTCTACTGCGACGTCTGCGAGGGCGTGACGCCGTTCGAGGTGCCGCCCTGCGTCGACGGCCACGGCACCGACTGTCCCGAGCTGATCTGCACCGGCTGCGGCGCCGCCGTGGTGATCGCCAACTTCGCCTTGCGCTCCACGCGGCTGGCCGACCGCCCACGCCGTCAACCCGCCCGCCACGCCGCCTGACCCGGCCACCCAGCCCGCCTGGCCTGTGACACCACCCCTCACCCGCCTGCGCCGCGCGGCCTGATCACCGGTCTGCGCGGCCCCCGTGGTCCCTGGCCTGCCTGCGCCGCGCGGCCTGATCACCCGGGCAGGTCGTGGCCGAACGGGTCCCGGCACGACGAAGGCCCGCTCCCCCACCGGGGAACGGGCCTTCGTGTTGCCATGGGCCGGCCGCGACGGCGACCGGGTGGGTCAGTGCTCGGCGGTGCGCCGGGTGCCGCTGTAGTACTCGAACAGCAGCCCGCAGGCGGCGAAGATGACCGCCAGCAGACCCAGGCCGATCAGCCAGTACTGCCAGAACACCAGGCCCATGCCGGCCGTCGCGGCGGCCAGCGCCAGCCCGAACGGCCAGTAGCTGCCGGGGCTGAAGAAGCCGACCTCACCGGCGCCGTCGGAGATCTCGGCGTCCGACCGGTCCTCGGGGCGCAGGTCGATACGGCGCGAGACGAACCAGAAGAAGCCGCCGCACATCGTGCAGAGCAGGAAGGAGAGCAGCAGGGCGATCGTGCCCACCCACTCGACGCGGCCGGACTCACCGGCCGTCCAGGCGCCGTAGAGGATCGTGGCACCCAACAGGAACGTGGCGATGATCAGGAAGATGCGCCATTCGGTCTTCATCCCGCTGCCTCAGCTTCCCGTACCGGCCGGAGCGCTGTCCGGGTTGAAGTTGCTCTTCGTCCGCCTGGTATCGAACGGCTGCGTGGTCTCCGCGTACGGCTTCTCACCGATGGCGGTCAGCGCGTCCTGGGTGGACTTGCCGCTCTGCTTGGCAGCCAGGAACTGGTCGTACTTCTCCGGCGAGACCACCCGCAGCTCGAAGTTCATGAACGCGTGGTAGCTGCCGCACAGCTCGGCGCAGCGGCCGACGTAGGCGCCCTCGGCCACCAGGCTGGAGACCTCGAACACGTTGCGGATCTTGCCCGGCATGACGTCCCGCTTGAACAGCAGCTCCGGCACCCAGAAGGAGTGGATGACGTCGCGGCTGGTCTCCTCGAACCGGATGGACCGGTTGGTCGGCAGCACCAACACCGGGATGACCTCGCTGGTGCCGAGCGTCGACGCGGTGGTGCGGGCGTCGGGGCCCTGCCCGTCGCGGTAGTTGAACTGCCAGTTCCACTTGAAGGCGACGACCTCGACGGTGACGTCGGGGTTCTTCGACAACTTGTCCACGCCGGTCTGCACGATCGCCGTGTAGTAGAAGAGCACGGAGACGATCAGGATCGGCGCGATGGTGTAGAGGAACTCCATCGGCAGGTTGTAGCGAGTCTGCACCGGCAGCGCGTTGCCACGCTTGCGGTAGCGCACGACGCACCAGAAGATCAGACCCCACACGAAGACGCCGACCGCGAGGGCGGCGATGCAGGAGGCGATCCACAGGTCGTACATCCGCCGGGACTCGGCCGAGATGCCGCCCTGCGGCCAGCCGAAGCCGCCGAACGTCTGACCGACGTCACAGCCTGTGAGCAGGACCAGCAGCGCCACGCCACCGAGACCGAGCCCGGCCAGCCGACCAGCACCGCGCCCCCGGCGTCCACCGACCCCTCGGGAAGCGCTGTGCCGTACGGCCGACGGCCGTACCTCCGAACTCCTTGCGACCACCTGGTCCTGCCTCCCTAGCGCGCCGCGGTGCGTCTTTCCTCAGCACCGGCGGCAAAGGCGTCACCGACGGTCGCAGATTACTCGACCATGACGGACTCGGCCGTGGTGGGGTCACTGTCCGCCCCCATCGGGGGGATCCTGGGCATTACGCCGCGATAGCGTTGGGATCCGTGAGCGCATCCCCGGTCTACCTGGACGCGGCGACCGCCGCGCCGATGCATCCGGTCGCCCGGCAGGCGCTGCTGGCCGCCCTCGACGACGGCTGGGCTGACCCGGGCAAGCTCTACACCCAGGCCCGCCGGGCACGGCAACTGCTCGACGCCGCCCGCGAGGCCACCGCGCAGACGCTCGGCGTCCGCGCCGACGAGCTGTCCTTCACCTCCAGCGGTACGACGGCCGCGCACGGCGCGGTGCTCGGTGGCCTGGCCGGGCGGCGCCGGGTCGGGGCGACGCTGGTGCATTCGGCGATCGAGCACTCCGCGGTGCTGCACGCCGCGGAGCGGCACGTCGCGGCGGGCGGCGTCGCCGACCCCGTTCCGGTCGACCGGCTGGGCCGGCTGGACCTGGACGCCTGGTCGGACGCGGTCCGGGCTCCCGGGGTCGCGCTGGCCGCGCTGATCACCGCCAGCCATGAGGTGGGCACCGTGCAACCGGTCGCGGAGGCGGCCGCCGCCTGCGCCGACCCCGGGGTGCCGCTGTACGTCGACGCCGCCCAGTCGGTCGGCCGGGTGCCCCTGCCGGCGGGCTGGTCGGTGCTCACCGCCAGCGCGCACAAGTGGGGTGGCCCGCCCGGGGTGGGCCTGCTGGCGGTCCGCAAGGGCACCCGCTGGGAGTCACCCTGGCCGGCCGACGAGCGGGAGGGCGGGCGTACCCCCGGCTCGGTGAACCTGCCCGCGCTGGTGGCGGCGGCGGCGAGCCTGCGCGCGGCGGCGGCCGACGCCGCGGCCGAGGAAACCCGGCTGGCGCCGCTGGTGGACCGGATCCGGACGCGGGTCCCGGCCGAGGTGCCGGACGTGGAGGTGGTCGGCGATCCGGTGCTCCGGCTCCCCCACCTGGTCACGTTCTCCTGCCTGTACCTGGACGGCGAGGCGCTGCTGCACGCGCTGGACCGGCGGGGCTTCGCGGTGTCGTCCGGCTCGTCCTGCACCTCGTCCACGCTGCGCCCGTCGCACGTGCTGGAGGCGATGGGGGTGCTCTCCCACGGCAACGTCCGCGTCAGCCTGCACCGGGAGACGACCGAGGCGGACGTCGAGCGGTTCCTCGCCGAGCTGCCCGGGATCGTCGCCGGGCTGCGCGCCGAGGCCGGGGTGGTGGGGCTGTGACGATGCCGGACGAGGTGCTCGACTGCCGTGGCCAGCGCTGCCCACTGCCGGTGATCGCGGCGGCCCGACGGATGCCCCAGGTGCCGGTCGGCACGGTGGTGCGGGTGCTCGCCGACGACCCGGCCGCGGCCGTGGACCTCCCCGCCTGGTGCAGGATGCGCGGCCAGGAGTTCGTCGCCGCCATCACCGGCCTGGAAGGCCCGGCCTACGACATCCGCCGCACCCACTGAGGGTCCCCTCGATCGTTGGCTGCTGAGCGGCACAACACGCCAGCCCGGCCGCTGCTCGGCAGCCAACGATCAGGGAACGGCGATTGGTTACGGCAGGAGGTGCGGGCGGATCTCGTCCGCGGCGGTGTCGCCGTAGGACTCGGCGAGGCGCTTGACGAACAGGTCGCGGCGGACGTCGTACTCCTGGGTGCCGACGGTCTCCAGGACCAGCGTGGCCAGCAGCGAGCCGACCTGGGCGGCCCGCTCCAGGCCGAGGCCCCAGGAGAGCGCGGTGAAGAACCCGGCCCGGAAGCCGTCGCCCACACCGGTCGGATCGACCGCCCGGATTTCCCGCGCGATCGGCACGTGGATCGGGTCCATGCCGCGCCCGGCGATCTCCACGCCGTGCTTGCCCAACGTGGTGACCCGCACCTTGACCAGCTCCAGCAGCTGGTCGTCGCTCAGCCCCGCCTTGCTCTGCAGCAGGGACTTCTCGTAGTCGTTGGTCATCAGGTACTCGGCGCCCTCGATCAGCGCCACCACGTCCTCACCCGGCATGCGGGCGAGCTGCTGCGAGGGGTCGGCGGCGAACGCGTACCCGCGGGTGCGGCACTCGGCGGAGTGGCGCAGCATGGCCTCCGGGTCGTTGGCGCTGACCAGCACCAGGTCCAGCCCGCCGAGCCGGTCGGCGACCGGGGCGAGCTCGATGTTGCGCGCCTCACTCATCGCGCCGGCGTAGAACGACGCGATCTGGCACATGTCGGTATCGGTGGTGCAGACGAAGCGGGCGGTGTGCGCCACCTCGCTGATGTGCACCGAGCCGCAGTCCACCCCGTGTCGCTCCAGCCACGAGCGGTAGTCGGCGAAGTCGGCGCCCACCGCGCCGAGCAGCACCGGGCGCAGCCCGAGCTGGCCCATGCCGAACGAAATGTTCGCCGCCACCCCGCCCCGGCGGAGCACCAGGTCGTCCACCAGGAAGGAGAGGGAAACCTTGTGCAGCTGATCGGCGATGAGCTGGTCGGCGAAGCGACCGGGGAAGCTCATCAGGTGATCAGTGGCGATCGAGCCGGTCACGGCGATCTTCATGTCAACCCTCGGGGTCGGGAGCAGGGCGCGGTCAGACTACCGGCCCGGCCACCCGGCGGTGTCCGGTCGGTCGCTCAACGGCAACCGGCCGGCGCGGGGACCACTCCCACCCGCACACGACGACGGGGCCGCCCCGTAGGACGGCCCCGTCGTGATGGTGTGCGTGTGGTGCTTTGTGGTGCGTACGACTCAGTTGAACGAGTCGCCGCAGGCGCAGGAGTTGCCCGCGTTGGGGTTGTCGATGGTGAAGCCCTGCGCGTCGATCCGGTCGGCGAAGTCGATCGTCGCGCCGGAAAGGTACGGGGCGCTCATCCGGTCGACGACGACCTCGACACCACCGAAATCGGTGACGACGTCACCGTCGAGCGAACGCTCGTCGAAGAAGAGCTGGTACCGCAGGCCGGAGCAGCCACCCGGCTGCACCGCGACACGGAGCCGCAGGTCGTCGCGGCCCTCCTGCTCGATCAGAGCCTTGACCTTCTGCGCCGCGACGTCGGTGAGGACGACGGAAGTAGGGGCCTTGGCCTCGGTCGACTCGGTCTGCGCTGGCGTGGTCACGTGGAAGTCTCCCTGCGCGGTATGGGTCCGGACGCACTGGCCAACGCCGCGCGCCGTCCAGTGATTCCCGGTGTGGTCCTTTTCCGATCGTACGCCGCCTCGGCCGGGCTCACCCGCGTGGCGTGACCCCCGCCGCAGGTCGGCCCGGTCGTGGCCGGGCACGCCGACCGGCCGGAGCGCTCAGCGGCTCCACTGCCGGGCCAGTCGGGCGCCCAGCTCGCGCAGCCCGTCCGCCGGCCGGCTCAGCGCGGCGGCGAGCCCGCCGCCCTCCTCCCCGCCGAAGTGCTCGACCAGGCTGTACGCGTCGGTCACCCCCGCCGCGGCGGCCTCCCGCCGGCCGGTGCTGACCTGGCCGGCCACCACCACGCACGGCACCCCCCGGTCCCGGGCGGCACCGGCCACCCCCGCGACGACCTTGCCGCGCAGCGACTGGTGGTCGAAGGACCCCTCACCAGTGATCACCAGGTCGGCGGTATCCAGCTCGGCGTCCAGCCCGCTGGCCCGGGTCACCAGGCCGATGCCCGACTCGCAGCCGCCACCCAGGGCGAGGATTGCCGCGCCGATGCCGCCGGCGGCCCCGCCACCGGGCAGCGTGCCGAGCCCCGCCGGGCAGCCGGGCAGGTCCCGCTCCAACACCGCCGCGAAGTGCTCCAGTGCGGCGTCGAGCAACAGCACGTCGGCCCGGTCGGCGCCCTTCTGCGGGCCGAACACGTTGCTCGCGCCGTGCAGGCCGAGCAGCGGGTTGTCCACGTCGGTGGCGGCGACCAGCCGAACCCCGCGCAGCCGGGGCGCGCCGTCCAGCGTGACGGCCCCGGCCAGCGCCGCCCCGCCGTACGGAAGCGCGGCGCCGGCGGCGTCGAGCGGGGTCACGCCCAGCGCGGCCAGCATCCCGGCGCCGGCGTCATTGGTGCCGGAGCCACCCAGCCCGATCACCACCGTTCGGGCCCCGCTCTCCACCGCGGCGGCGACCAGCAGGCCCAGCCCGTAGGAGGTGGTGGTCTTCGGGTCACGTTCGGCGGTGGCGAGCAGGTGCAGCCCGCACGCCTGGGCGCTCTCCAGGTAGGCGGTCGCGCCGTCGGCGGTGAGCAGGATCTCACCGGCCGCCGGCCGACCCAGCGGATCGACCGTCCGCACCGCCACCCGCCGGCCGCCGAGGGCCTCGGCGAGCACCTCCACGAAGCCCGGCCCACCGTCAGCCAGTGGCCGGATCAGCAGGTCGTCACCCTCGGCGACGGTGCGCCAACCGGCGGCCACCGCGGCGGCCACCTCCGGTGCGGGCAGGGTGCCGGCGAACTTGTCCGGACAGAGCAGCACACGCATGCCGAGCAGTGTGGCAGCCCACACCGACGGAAGCCGCGCCGCGCCCGCGCTGTGGGACCATGGGTCACGTGACTTCGACCTGGGTTGAACCCTCCAACACGGCGACGGCTCTGCTGCTGCTCGGCCGGGGCAGCGACCCCGACACCGAGCGCGGCGTCGAGTGTCCGGGCGACCTTCCGGCGCCCAGCGATCCGGATCTGGTGGCCCGCGCCGCGGCGGCGAAGGCGAAGCTGGGCAGCAAGGTCTTCGTGCTGGGGCACCACTACCAGCGCGACGAGGTGATCCAGTTCGCGGACGTGACCGGCGACTCGTTCAAGCTCGCCCGGGAGGCCGCGGCCCGCCCGGACGCGGAGTACATCCTCTTCTGCGGCGTGCACTTCATGGCCGAGAGCGCCGACATCCTCACCACCGACGCCCAGCGGGTGATCCTGCCCGACCTGGCGGCCGGGTGCTCAATGGCGGACATGGCCGTGCTGGGCCAGGTCGAGGCCGCCTGGGACACGCTGACCGAGCTGGGCATCGCCGGCGAGACCGTGCCGGTGACGTACATGAACTCCTCGGCCGACATCAAGGGCTTCGTCGGCCGCAACGGTGGCGTGGTCTGCACCTCCTCCAACGCCAAGCGCGCCCTGGACTGGGCGTTCGAGCAGGGGTCGAAGGTGCTCTTCCTGCCCGACCAGCACCTGGGCCGCAACACGGCGGTGCTGGAGATGGGCCTGTCCCTGGACGACTGCGTGCTCTACGACCCGCACAAGCCGGGCGGCGGGCTCACCCCCGAGCAGCTGCGCGACGCCAAGATGATTCTCTGGCGGGGGCACTGCTCGGTGCACGGCCGGTTCACCCTGGAGAGCGTCAACGACGTGCGGGAGCGGGTGCCCGGGGTCAACGTGCTGGTCCACCCGGAGTGCCGACACGACGTGGTCACGGCCGCCGACCATGTCGGCTCCACCGAGTACATCATCAAGACCATCGAGGCGGCCCCGGCCGGGTCGGCGTGGGCGCTCGGCACCGAGCTGAACCTGGTCCGCCGGCTGGCGCTGGCGCATCCGGACAAGCAGATCATGTTCCTGGACAAGGCGGTCTGCTACTGCTCGACGATGAACCGGATCGACCTGCCGCACCTGGTGTGGGCACTGGAGGAGCTGGTCGCCGGCCGGGTGGTCAACCAGATCACGGTGGACGCCGACACCGCGTACCACGCCCGGGTGGCGCTGGATCAGATGCTCGCCCTGCCCGGCGCGGACACCCCGCCGCCGGCCACGGTCTGATCACGATCCGTAGCGCCCTTGGTACGCAAAAGTGCCGGACCACCGATTAATGCCACACACGCCGATGTGACCGAGTCCCTTTTTGTCACCGAGGGCTATGCTGCCGGAGCGACGACGCAAGCGGGCCGTTTCGATATGGCCGCATCCGGGGTAGCGAAAGAGCTGGAGCTCCCCACCATCAACACGGCAGCACCGACGCGCTGGAGGTTGCGTTGACCGACGACGTCCTGGTCGTGCACGGAGGCACTCCGCTCGAAGGGCGGATCCGCGTGCGCGGCGCGAAGAACCTGGTTTCGAAGGCGATGGTCGCCGCGCTGCTCGGCGACAGCCCTAGCCGGCTGTTCGACGTGCCGAAGATCCGCGACGTCGAGGTGGTCCGGGGTCTGCTCGGTCTGCACGGCGTCAAGGTCACCGACGGCACCGAGGACGGCGAGCTCGTCTTCGACCCGGCCAACGTGGAGAGCGCCAGCACCGACCAGATCAACGTGCACGCCGGCTCCAGCCGGATCCCGATCCTCTTCTGCGGCCCGCTGCTGCACCGGCTCGGGCACGCGTTCATCCCGGACCTGGGCGGCTGTCACATCGGCCCGCGCCCGATCGACTTCCACCTTCAGGCGCTGCGGGAGTTCGGCGCCACGGTCGACAAGCGGCCCGAGGGTCTGCACCTGTCCGCGCCGAACGGTCTGCACGGCACCAAGTTCGCCCTGCCGTACCCGAGCGTCGGCGCCACCGAGCAGGTGCTGCTGACCGGTGTGATGGCCGAGGGCGTCACCGAGCTGCGCAACGCCGCGGTGGAGCCGGAGATCATCGACCTCATCTGCATCCTGCAGAAGATGGGCGCGATCATCAAGGTGCACACCGACCGGGTGATCGAGATCCAGGGCGTACCGAAGCTGCACGGCTACACCCACCGGCCGATCCCGGACCGGATCGAGGCGGCGAGCTGGGCCGCGGCTGCGCTGGCCACCCACGGTCACGTCGAGGTGCTCGGCGCGCAGCAGGCCGACATGATGACCTTCCTGAACATCTTCCGCTCGGTCGGCGGCGAGTACGAGGTCACCGACGCCCGTCCGCCGAAGCTGGGCGACCCGGGCCAGGAGGGCGGCATCCGGTTCTGGCACCCGGGCGGTGAGCTGAACGCCGTGGCGCTGGAGACCGACGTGCACCCCGGCTTCATGACCGACTGGCAGCAGCCGCTGGTCGTGGCGCTGACCCAGGCCCGCGGGCTGTCGATCGTCCACGAGACGGTCTACGAGCAGCGGCTGGGCTACACCGAGGCGCTCAACTCGATGGGCGCCAACATCCAGGTCTACCGGGACTGCCTCGGCGGCACCCCGTGCCGCTTCGGCCGGCGCAACTTCAAGCACTCCGCGGTGATCGCCGGGCCGAGCAAGCTGCACGCCGCCGACCTGGTCATCCCGGACCTGCGGGCCGGTTTCAGCCACCTGATCGCGGCGCTCGCGGCCGAGGGCACCTCCCGGGTGTACGGCGTCGACCTGATCAACCGCGGCTACGAGGACTTCGAGGCGAAGCTCGCCGACCTGGGCGCGCACGCCGAGCGTCCGTAACCTCCACCACTTGGTGTTCGCTGCGACAACTCCAGTTCGGCGCGTCTGACGCCGCGCTGCGACCTGGAGCCGTCGGCCCGGTGCACCGCGATGCGCACCGGGCGCGAGCCGTTGGCTACCCTTGCCGCGTGCCGTCGCTCTTTCGCCGCAAGTCCACCGACCTCGTCGACGAGGCCGTCTCCTCGGTGACTCCCGAGGAGACCGCCGATCGGCCCCGGGGTTACACCCCGGCCAAGGGTCGGGAGACGCCCAAGCGGCCGACCGCCGGCCGCCGCCCGGCTGGCCCCACCCGCCCCCTCACCAAGGAGGAGGAGCGGGAGCGCCGCCGCCAGCTACGCGCCGAGGCCGCCTCGGAGTTCCGCCGCGAGGGTGGCCCCCGCGACCGCGGCCCGGAGCGGCTGCTGGCACGCAACGTGGTCGACTCCCGGCGTACCGTCGGCACCTGGTTCTTCGGTGGCGCCCTGATCGTGCTGATCGGGTCGAACGCGGCGATGCCGCCGGTGGTCCGGCTGATCTCCAACGTGCTCTGGGGCGCGCTGGCACTGGGTGTGGTCGTCGACTCGGTGTTGATCTGCCGCAAGATCGGCAAGCTGGTCCGGCAGCGCTTCCCGAAGACAGGCCAGCGGATGGGCTCGCTCTACCTGTACGCGGTCATGCGGTCGATCACCTTCCGGCGGATGCGCGCCCCGGCTCCCCAGGTCAAGCTCGGCGACAAGGTCTGACCCGACTCGCGGCACGCCGAGCAGGCGCGGCACCCCGGTAGTGCCGACCGCACCGAGGGCGGTAAGTCGCTAAAGCATCCGGGCATCCGACGTTCGTTGTACCGTACGAATGGTTCACCCTGCTGAACGCAGCACCGGTGTTCGTCGTACCGAACGTTGATCCAATGGAGCGAACGCATGCCTCCGGAACCGGCCGCCCCGCTCGCCACCATCGCCGCCGCCCTGCGCCGCGAGCGGGACCGGGTCGGCATCTCGCTGACAGAGCTCGCCCGGCGGGCGGGCGTCGCCAAGTCCACCCTCTCCCAACTGGAGTCGGGGACCGGCAACCCGAGCGTGGAGACGCTGTGGGCGCTCGGCGTGGCGCTCGGTGTGCCGTTCAGCCGGCTGGTGGAGCCCGCCGACGACGGCGTACGGGTGATCCGCGCCGGTGACGGCCCCCAGGTCCGCTCCGAGCAGGCCGACTTCACCGGGACGCTGCTCAGCGCCGGGGCGGCGCACCTGCGTCGGGACATCTACCTGATCGAGTTGGAGCCGGGCGCGGTCCGGGCCGCGGACGGGCACACCCCTCGCAGCGTCGAGCACGTGGTGGTCGCCGCCGGCCGACTGCGGGTGGGCCCCGAGTCCGGCCCGGTCGACCTCGGCCCCGGCGACTACGCGACGTTCCCCGGTGACGCTCCGCACCGTTACGAGGCCCTGGTCGCCGGCACCTTCGCCGTGCTCGTCATGGAACACCCCTGACCGGTGCGGGATCCCGTCCGAGCCGAGCCGGCGGCAGGTGAGGTATCGTCGGAACCCAGATTCGGTTATCAACCCAAATGTCCGAAACCATAGGATAACGTTTGCGTCCGTGGGCGGCGCCACAGTGGCGGTGAGCGAGCCCACGCCGTTACCCTCCATCCGCAGCCACGCCCTGCCGAAACGGGCGACTTGACCGGCACGCGAGGCCCAGCGCGACAATCTGCAACGAGGTGACAAACGCCGTGAGCGAGCGGACGCGAGCCGGCCACCGGGGCGTGGCAGGCGGCGACCGGACGCCCGGCGGGCACCGGGGCGCGAACGCGGACCGCCCACCTCTCACGTTGATCGGCCACCTGGCCGGGTGTGGCGACGGGCTCGGCGGATGAACGGCCGGTACACCGACCGGTGGCGGGACCCGAACGAGCCGTCCTGGGTGGTCGAACCGACCACCGAGTGGCATCCCCAGTTCCCCGGCCAGCGCTATGCCGGCGACATTGGAATGTCGCACCAGCCGCCCCCGCCGCCGCGCGGCCGGGCGTCCGTCGTCGGCCGCACCGAGGTACCGCCGCTCGCGCCAACCCGTCCGGACGGCACCTACCTCGGCCGGTCCTGGGCTGACGAGGAACCCGCCGAGGCGGACCCCTACGGCCGGTCCTGGTCCGATGAGGAGCCGGCCGGCACGCCGGCCCACGGCACGTCGCGGGGCGACGAACACCCGGTCGAGACGTCCGCCCACGGCCGGCCGACCGGGGCCGACAACCGCCACTACGATCATGAGCCGTACCGCCGGCCGCTGCCCGAGCCGCCCCGGCGCGACGAGCGCCGCTCCCCCGAGTCGGACCGGCGGACCGCCTGGTCCGACCGGCGCCCGAGCGACGAGCGGGCACCAGCCCGCGAGGCAGCCTGGCACCGGGACCAGCCCGCCGAGCGGTACGACAGCCGCCGACCGCGACACGACCCGGCCGATCGGGAGCGGGGGTACCCGAGCACGCCACCGGTGTCCCCCGCACCCCGGCCCGAGCCCGGCTGGGTGCAGGAGCCGGACGAGGCGCCGCGCCGGCGCGGCGCGCAGGAGCGCCCGGCCGCCGGATACGACCGGCACCCCGGCGACGGGTACGCCGCCCGGCCCACCCGGGGCCACGAGGACCGCCCGGCCGAGGGCTGGGCCGCCGGCGGGGCCGGCCAGTGGGCACCCGTGGAGGGCCGCTCCCGGTACCCCGATCGGGCCGCCGACGACACCCGCCGCCCCGACCGTGTGGCCGACACGCGGCGTCCGGAGCGCGTCTCCGACGACACCCGTCGCCCGGAGCGGGTGACCGACGCCCGCCGCCCGGAGCGGGTCGCCGACGATGCGCGGCCGGCGGCGCGGGCCCGTGCGGACGCTGGCGTCGATACGCCCAGCGAACGGCGGTACCGCCCGGACGAGGCGGTCGGCGCACCGCAGACACCGGACGGCGGACGACGGCACCGGCCCGAACCGGAGATGCCGGGACAGCCGCGCCGGGACGACGAGCGGCGCCGGCCAGCCGACCCGCACCGACAGCAGCCCCGCGAGGCGGCGGCCCGCGCCGAGGCGTACCCGGACCGGCGCCCCCGCGAGGACGCCCGGCCGGAGGCGTACCGCGACGAGACGTACCGCGAGGCACGGCCGCAGCCCGGCCACCGCCCGGACGGCAGCCTGCCCTGGCCACCGCCGGGTCCAGTGCGTCCGGACCGCACGCGGGAACCGGGCCACCAGGGCGCTGGGCAACGCACCGCCGAGCCAGGTGTCCCGTCGCGGCCGGCCACCCGGCCCGAAAGGCCGCCGGCCGCGCAACCCCGATACGACGAGCGCCCGGTACGTCCCGCCGCGACGGCTCCACGGGCGCCGGCCACCTCCGGCCGGGCCACCCCGGTCCCGCCGGCACCCGTCTCCCCCGCCGCACCGGGCTGGGACCGGCCGATCTCGGCGGCCCCGGCCTCCCCCGCGCCGGCGGGCCACGAGCGCCGACCGGCCGACCACGTCCCACCCGGCCGCCCGGATCGAGACCGGCCGGTGTCGGCGGCCCCGGTCTCCCCAGCGGCGGACGTACCCGTCTCGGGTCCGCCGGCCGCCCGACTCCGGCTGGAGTTCCTGCCCGCACCGGTGGACCCGCCGCTGTCCGACGAGCACCCGGACCCGGCGATGTCCCCCGAGCCCCGGACGCCGGCCGAGCCGGAGCAGTCCGCCCCGGCGGCGGACGCGCGCCCGCCGGTCGCACCGCCGCCGGCCTGGCAGGCCTCGGATTCCCCGTCCGCGCGGCCGGTCGCGTCCCCCACGGCTCAGACCCCCACGGCTCGAACACCCACGGCGGATGCCGAGCCGGCGCTTCCGGTGGCACCCGGCATGCCGCGCCGCTACGTACCCCCGGCGCCGTCGGAGCCGCCGGCGGCGCCCGCTCCGGATCCGGTCGAGGCTCCGGTCACCGGAGGGCCGGCCGCCTGGTTCAGCCCCGCTCAGGAGGTGGAGTCCGACCAGCCGGAGACGGACCGCCGGCCAGCCGAGGCGACCGACGACCTCTCGGCAACCGATGGCCCGGCCGGCTCCGCCGCGGCCACGAGAGCGGCGCCCGACCCGTCAACGCCCGCCGCCGACCCGGCCGTCGATGATCGGGCGCCCGACCCGCACCCGGACTCCGCGGTCGAGCCGACCGCCGGGACGCCGGCCCCCGCGCCCCAGGCCCGGCCGGTGTCCGCACCGCCCGCGCCACCGATCTCCGCACCACCGGCCGAACCGGTCTCCGGCGCCCCCGACCCCTGGGCCAACGACGTGGTCACCGATCGTGACCCCGCAGGCGGGTCGACACCGATTGACGCCCTCGGGTCGGTGTCGGCGCCACCGGCCTACCCGGTGTCGGCGCCACCGGCCTACCCGGTGTCCGGACCGCCGGGGCGCCCGGTATCCGGTGCCCCTCGCAGCTGGGCGGATGATCTGCTCGACGAGGCACAGCCCACAGCCGAGCCGACACCGGCGGAGGGCAACCTGCCGGTCTCCGGCCCGCCGAGCACCGCCGGAACACCGCTTCAGCGCACCGACCCGGCGGCCGCCGAGACCCACCCCGACGTCTCCGGATCCCTGGGCGCTCCGTCCTACGACGGGTCTGACGGCTGGGCGGCCGAGCGCCTCGCCGAGCCGGAGCCGCTGGACCGGCCGGCATCCGCACCGCCGGCATCGATCGACGCCCACCAGCCGATCCAGGAGTCTCTGGACCGGCCGGTCTCCGCGCCGCCCGCACGGGACAGTGGTCCCGCCGAGCGCGCCCCGGTGGACGAGGTGCGCTCGACGCCGGACGAGCCGGCCGATCGGAGCGTCCCCACACCGGTGGCCGATTCGCAGACCGACGACCCGTCCGCCGTCGGAGAGCACCCGGCCCGGCCCGCGCCGTCCGACCACGATCCGGACGAGCCCGTCTCCACCGAGCCCGCACGGCCGGACTCGACCGCGCCCGTCTCGGCCCCGCCCGTCTCAGGCCCGCCAGTCTCGGCCCCGCCCGTAGCGCCCATGTCCGCGGCACCCGTGTCCGCACCGCCGGTCTCCGCACCGCCCGTGTCCGCACCGCCCATCTCCGCACCGCCCGTGTCCGCGCCGCCGGCCACGGCCGTTCCCGGCCCGCGGAGCGGGTCAGCCGGGGAGAGCGTGCCGGTGTCCGGGCCACCTGGCACGACACCGCCGGTGACCCGCCGGCCGCTGGCCGAGCAGGGCGCCCCGGAGCAGGTCCTTGCGGCGTACCGGTGGCGGCTCGACCCGGTCACCCTGCGCGAGGACCTGACGGAGCCGGACGACATGCGGGCGATCCGGCGGCGGCTGACCGAGAAGCTGGGCTCGGCCATCGACAACCGGGCCCGGGCCCGGCTGCTCAGCCTGCGGGCGGTGACCTCCCGGATCCTCGGCGAACTGGACGACGCTCTGGCCGACGGCCGCCTCGCCCTCACCTACGCCGAGGCCACCGGCGAGCTGCGACGGACGGCGCTGGCCCAGGCCCGGCTGGCCCATGTGCTGCGCTGGCGTGGCGACTTCACCGAGGCCGACCAGCTCTTCGCCAAGGCCAACTCGATCGAACTGCCCGACCGGCTGCGGGCCGCCCTGCATGAGCACGCCGGGCGCGCCTGCTACGACCAGGGCCGACTCATGGAGGCCTGCCACCACTTCGAACAGGCCCTCGACCTGCGCGGCGCCGGCGACGCCGAACTGCTGGACCGGATCCGGGTGGCCCTCGACGCGGTCGCCACCCGGGCCACGGCGGACGGCTTCGGGCCGTACCCCCGGAGCCGGGACGAGGTGCTCGACCGCGACCGACCCCCAACGCCCGGCCAGGACGGACCGCTGTGGGGGTACACCGACCCGGACGGTGACCTGGTCATCCCCGCCCGCTACGCCGAGGCGCAGCCGTTCCACGACGGGTTGGCCTGGGTCCGCCGACCGACCACCGGCCGGTGGTCGCTGATCAACCTGCTCGGTACGACGGTGATCCCGCCGTCCTACCGCGCGGCCCGCCCGTTCAGCGACGGCCTGGCCTGGGTGGTCGCGGACGGCGGCTGGACGGCGATCGACGCGACCGGCGAGGTGCAGGTCCCGCCCAACTTCGCCGAGGTACGCCCGTTCCGTCGGGGGGTGGCCGCGGTCCGGCGCGAGGGTTGGGGGGCGGTCGACCGGACCGGCCGGATCGTGGTGCCCACCCGCTACCACGGCTTCGCCACCGAGCTGGCCGACGGCCAGCAGGTCGACGGGTTCACCGACGAGGGCCTCGCCGTGGTCGACGTGGGCGGCCGACGTGGCGTGGTGGACCGCGGCGGCACGCTGCTGGTGCCGCCGGCGCACCCGATTCTGGTCATCCACCCGGTGGCGTTCCTGGTCGGCAACGGCACCGGGCGCTGGGGCGCCCTGGACCGGCGCGGCGAGCCACTCATCGACGCTGTGCACCGTGACCGTGCCGCCGTGCTGGCGGAGATCGACCGGCTGCTCACCGACGCCAACCCGGTGCTCTGACCGGCGGTTCGGCGACCCTGAAGCGGCGGGGCTAGGGTCGGGTCATGGAATTCCGACACCTGGGCCGTTCCGGCCTGATGGTCAGCGAGATCTCGTACGGCAACTGGATCACCCACGGTTCGCAGGTCGAGGAGGACGCCGCGTTCGCCTGTGTCCGGGCCGCTCTCGACGCGGGGATCACCACCTTCGACACCGCCGACGTGTACGCCGGCACCCGGGCCGAGGACGTGCTCGGCCGGGCGCTGCAGAACGAGCGCCGCGAGGGCCTGGAGATCTTCACCAAGGTCTACTGGCCCACCGGTCCCGGTCGCAACGACCGCGGCCTGTCCCGCAAGCACATCATGGAGTCGATCAACGGCTCGCTGCGCCGGCTGCGCACCGACTACGTGGACCTCTACCAGGCCCACCGGTACGACCACAGCACGCCGCTGGAGGAGACGATGGAGGCGTTCGCCGACGTCGTGCACTCCGGCAAGGCGCACTACATCGGCGTCTCCGAGTGGTCGGCGGCGCAGCTGCGTGCCGCTCACCCGCTCGCCCGGGAGCTGCATGTCCCGCTGGTCTCCAACCAGCCGCAGTATTCGATGCTCTGGCGGGTCATCGAGACCGAGGTCGTCCCGGCCAGCGAGGAGCTGGGCATCGGCCAGATCGTCTGGTCGCCGATGGCGCAGGGCGTGCTCTCCGGCAAGTACCTCCCGGGGCAGCCGCCGCCGGCCGGTTCCCGCGCCACCGACGAGAAGTCCGGTGCGGGCTTCATCTCCCGGTTCATGACCGACGAGGTGCTGACCCGGGTTCAGCAGCTCAAGCCCCTCGCTGAGCAGGCCGGGCTGAGCATGGCCCAACTCGCCGTGGCCTGGGTGCTGCAGAACCCGAACGTGTCGTCGGCGATCATCGGCGCGTCCCGCCCCGAGCAGGTGCACGACAACGTCAAGGCGGCCGGCGTGAAGCTCGACGCCGAGCTGCTCAAGGCGATCGACGAGATCGTCGAGCCGGTGACCGAGCGCGACCCGGCGAAGACCGAGTCCCCCGCACAGCGGCCCTGACGCCAGCCCCGGTCCGGTCAGCGCGGGTTCGCGCCGACCGGACCGGGTCAGCCCGGACGCTCAGCCGGGGCCGGTCAGCCCTGCCAGAAGCGGATCAGGTCGAGGCCGGTGGCGTAGAGCCACGAGGGCAGGCCCAGCAGGTCCCCGATCGCGAAGACGACGTCGAAGAACCAGCCGCCGATACGCGGATTCCACAGCAACGCGAAGAGCAGCAGGAAGCCGTACGGGGCGAACAGGTCGTACATCCGGCGCCACTGCGGGTTGAGCCACGGCTGGATCATGTTGCCGCCGTCCAGGCCGGGAACCGGTAGCAGGTTCAGCACGCTCGCGGTGAGCTGGAGGAAGGCCAGCAGCGCCACCCCGGCCCAGAACTCGACCGGGCCGCCCGCCTGGATGCCGATCCGCAACGCCGCCACCAGCACCAGCGTGAACAGCACGTTGGTCGCCGGCCCGGCGAGGCTGACCAGGGTGTGCCGCAAACGGCCCGGAATGGCGTGCCGGTCCACCCACACCGCGCCGCCGGGCAGGCCGATGCCGCCGAGCAGCACCACCACCACCGGCAGCACGATCGACAGCAGCGGGTGGGTGTACTTCAGGGGGTTGAGCGTCAGGTAGCCCCGATGGGCGATGTCCCGGTCGCCGGCCCGGAAGGCCACCACCGCGTGCGCGTACTCGTGCAGGCAGAGCGAGACCAGCCACCCGGAGACCACGAAGAGGAACACGTCGAACCGGACGCTGCCGTACCCGTTCCAGGCCAGCGCCCCGCTGACCGCGAAGAGGGCGACCAGGCCGAGGAAGACCGGGCTGGGCCGGAACGCCGCCCTGGGCACACCGAGCACCAGCCGCTCCCCGCCCGGCCGGTCGTAGCCCATCACTCGGCCGTGGGCAGCAGGCTCATCCGGTACTCCAAGCGGTCGTCCTCCACGAGCGCGACCGAGGTGACGCCGGCCGCCGCGAGCTCCCGCCAGGTCTGACCGATCCAGGATTCGGCGTCGGCCTGGCTGCCGAACGACTCCGCCGGTCCCTCGACCGTCTGGCCGTCCGTGCCCTCGTACCGCCAGCTCCACGCCATGCCGCGTCTCCCCTCGCCGCTGAAGTCCCCGTGGGACGAACCCTCGCCAGCGTAGTCGGCCCGACCCGGAACGGCCGCTCGCTCGCCCCGGCCGCGACCCATGGGCTGATCAACGCATCGGCGGCGGCCGGTACGGTGGCCCGGTGCTGACACGGGGAGTGCTGCTCGATGACCGGTACCGGCTGGGCGAGCGGGTGGCGACGGGCGGGATGGGCGCGGTCTGGCGCGGCACCGACGTGCTGCTGGAACGCGAGGTGGCCGTGAAGGTTCTGCTGCCGTCGCTGGTCGCCGACCCAGAGTTCACCGCCCGGTTCCGCGCCGAGGCGCAGATGCTGGCAGCGCTGCGGCACCCCGGCGTGGTCGCGGTGCACGACGTCGGGCAGGCCACGCTCGCCGACGGCAGCCGGGTCGACTACCTGGTGATGGAGTACGTCGAGGGTGAGCCGTTGTCCGCCCGGGTGCGCCAGGCGGGTCGGCTGGACCCGGCCACCACCATGTCGGTGCTGGCGCAGGCCGCGGACGCGCTGCACACCGCCCACCTGGCCGGCATCGTGCACCGGGACGTGAAGCCGGGAAACCTGCTGGTCAAGGCGGACGGCAGGGTGGTGCTGGTCGACTTCGGCATCGCCCGGTCGCGCAGCATGGCCGGGCTCACCGCCGCGAACATGGTGCTCGGCACCGCCTCGTACATGTCCCCCGAGCAGGCCACCGGGCAGCCGGTCTCCCCCGCCACCGACGTGTACGCGCTGGGCGCGGTGGCGTACTTCTGCCTTGCCGGGCAGCCGCCGTTCGACGGTGACAACCCGCTCGCGGTGGCGTTGCGGCACGCTCAGGACGAGCCTGCGCCGCTGCCGTCGGACACCCCACCCGCGGTGGTGGCGGTCGTCGCGCGGGCGTTGGCCAAGCGGCCGGCGGACCGGTTCGCCAGCGCCGCCGAGTTGGCCCGCGCCGCCGCTGACGCCCGCGACGCGACCCTGGCCAGCATCCCGCCGGCCGCCCGCCCACCCTGGGCGCTGGCCGCCCCCGGCCCGTCCGGCCCGGGTCCGACCCCGCCGTCCGTCGCGGCGCCCGTCCCGAGCCCCACCCCGCCGTCCGTCACGCCGCCCGTCCCGAGCCCCACCCCGCCGGCACCCGCGCGGCCCGTCCCGAGCCCCACCCCGCCGGCCCACGCGACCACCGCGCCGACGCCACCGGCTCCGCCCACGGATCTGCGCCCCCCGGCGGTCTTCGGAACCGAACCGGCGGGGACCCGGGAGGACCCGTTCCGGACCGGGTCGGGCCGGCGGCGCGGGCCACTGCTGGTCGGGGTCGGTGCGGTCGTCCTCGTCGCGCTGGTCGCCGGGACCGTGGCGGCGCTGCGGCCCGACCCGGAGCCGCGTGGAACGGACCTTCCGGCCGCACTGGCCGGCGAATCGGCGTCGGCCGCGAACGTCCCGCTGCCGAGCGGGGACGCGGCCACCCCGGGCCCCCGGCCCAGCGGCACGCCGGGTGCCAGCCGCACCGCGACCACCGCGTCGACCGGCGTCGCCGATCAGCCCAGCGCGCCGGCCAGCGGCGCCCCGGCCCCACGCACCACGGCACCGGGAAGCCCGCCGACCGGGGCCGTCACCGGCAAGCCGCCGTCCAGCGGCAGCACGGCGGGCCGGCCCAACCCGTACACCGCGACCCAGGTGTGCGGCAGCGGCTACCAGGTGATCGACTCGGCGACGCTGACCGGCGGCGACGGGCGCCGGCGGGGCCGCGTCTACCTGCTGTACCACTCGGGCACCGGCAACAACTGCGTGGTTACCCTGAAGGACACCGCGGTCGGCACCAAATCGGCGGCGTCGGCGTACCTGGAGGTGCAGGAGCGTGCCCGCGGCACCGACAGCGGGTCGTTCGACTACTACGCCGGGCCGGTGCGGGCCAGCGCAGCCGGCACGTGCGTGAGGTGGGGTGGCGCCACCGGCGGGGTCAGCTACGGCAGCGGATTCGAGCACTGCGACTGACCGGACCGCGACCACCGGGCCGGCAGGCAACGGCACCCCGGGCGGCCTTAAGGTACGGGCATGTCCGTTGACGGGTGGAACACGGTCCTGGTTCTCGGCGGTATCCGGTCCGGCAAGTCCGAGTTCGCTGAGTCCCTGGTCGCCGACGCGCCGGTGGTCCGCTACATCGCCACCGCAGGGGAGGGCGACCCGGAGGACACCGAGTGGGCGACCCGCCTGGCGGCGCACCGCGCCCGGCGGTCGGGCAGCTGGAGCACCGAGGAGACCGCGGCCGACCCGCGGCGGCTGGCCGACGTGCTCGCGTCCGCCCAGCCGAACGAGACGCTGCTCGTGGACGACCTGGGCGGCTGGGTGACGGTGCTGCTCGACCCGGAGCACCAGCCCGCCGACGACGTGGCGACCATCGCTGAGCTGGCCGAGGCGATCCGCGCCTGCTCGGCGCGGGTGGTGCTGGTCAGCCCCGAGGTCGGGTTGTCCCTGGTGCCGACCACGCCGCTGGGCCGGGCGTTCACCGACGCGCTCGGCGCGGCCAACCGGGCCGTCGCCGACGCCTGCGACGCGGTGGTGCTGGTGGTCGCCGGCCAGCCGGCCTGGCTGAAGCCGACCGTGCCGCCCAGGACCGCCGCCGTGCCGCCCGCGACCGCCGCCGTGCCGCCGGCACCCGCCACCGGGACCGCGCCGGTCGGGCCCGGGCCGGTCGGAGCGGATTCGGCCGACGTCGAGACCGCCCCCGAGGTGCAGCTGCCGGACGTGCTGACCCACGCGCCGCCGGCGGCCCCGAACCAGGAGCCGGGCAACCCCTGGGCCGCGCCGACCATGGCGCTGCCCATGGTGGCCACCGGGCTGGTCATCCAGCCGGGAATGGAGCTGCCGATGCCCGACGAGTACACCGGCCCCCAGGCGGTGGACCGACTGGCCACGTTGGACGTACCCGGTGCCGGGCTGGGCGTGCTGGACCGCGTCGTCGGCTTCGCCGCCGCCACCCAGGGCACCTCGACCCCGGTCGCCTGGAATTCCGTGCGGGTGCTGCTGCTGCACGGTGACCACGCCGGTGGCGCGTCGGCCGGCACGGTCGCCGGCGAGTCGGCGCGCCGGGCCGGGCAGGCCCGCGCCGGCCAGGGCGCGTTGGCCCGGCTGGCCGCCGAGAGTGGGGCCAGCCTCCAGGTGGTGGACACTCCGGCCGCCGCGCCGATGGAGGACGAGCCGGCGCTCACGCCCGAGCAGGTGGACTCGGCGCTGCGCTACGGCTGGCGGTTGGCCGAGCAGGCCGCCGACGCCGGCGTACAGCTGCTGGTGCTGGCCGCGTGCGGCGCCGGCACCGAGGCCGCCGCCGCGGCGGTGCTGGCGGCCACCGCGGGCGCGGAGCCGCCGGCCGTGCTCGGCCGGGTGATCACAAACTCCGGCGAGATCGACGACGCGGCCTGGATGATCCGCTGCGCGGCGGTACGCGACGCGCTGCACCGCACCCGCCGCTCGCCTCGGGGTGCCAAGGACGTGCTGGCCGAGCTGGGCGGCGGCGACGTGGCGGTGGCCACCGGCGTGCTGCTCGGCGCCACCGCCCGCCGGATTCCGGTGCTGTTGGACGGGCCGGTCGGGCTGGCCGCCGGCATGGTCAGCCGCGACCTGGCCGGGCAGGCGCGGCACTGGTGCCTGCTCGCCGACCACGGCGGTCACCCGGCGGTGCGGCTGGCCGCCGACGTGCTCGGCCTCACCCCGCTGCTCGACCTGCGGCTGGACCTCGGCGAGGGGGCCAACGCGCTGGTCGCGCTCCCGCTGCTGCGCTCGGTGCTGTCCCTGGCCGCCGCGCTGCCGGTCCACCCGTCGCTGGCCGGCGAAGGGGAGCCGGACCAGGGCACCGAGGAGCCGGAGGACGCCGAACCGGAGGACGCCGAACCGGACTACGCCGAGCCGGAGCCAGCCGGGCCGGGTCCGGCCACCACCACTGGGGCGGACGAGCAGGCGGCGTCGGGCTGGCGTGCCGGCTGAGTCGCGGCTCGCCGCGGGGGCCCGGCTGGCGGTCACCACGTTCAGCACGTTGCCGGTCCGGGCCGGCCGGATCGACCGCCCGGTGGCCGGCACCGCGATGGCGCTCGCCCCGGCGGTCGGCGCCCTGCTCGGCGCGCTGCTGGCCGGCGTGCTGCTGCTGGCCGGCGCGTTCGCTCCCCCGCTGGTGACCGCCGGCGTGACGGTGGGTGCCGCCGCCCTGCTCACCCGGGGGCTGCACCTGGACGGGCTGGCCGACACCGTGGACGCGCTCGGCTCGTACCGGCGGGGCGCCGCCGCTCTGGAGATCATGAAGAAGCCGGACGTCGGCCCGTTCGGGGTGGTCGCCCTGGTGGTCGTCCTGCTGGTGCAGGCGGCGGCGCTCGCCGAACTTGCCGGTCGGTCCTGGCCCGCGTGCCTCGCGGCGGTGGTCGCGGCGACCGCCGCCGGGCGGCTGGGTGTGACGGTGGCCTGCCGGCGGGGCGTGCCGGCGGCCCGCGCGGACGGGCTGGGCGCGTTGGTGGCCGGCACGGTGGGCCCGGTGGCACTGGCCGCCGGCGCGGTCGCCGTCGTGCTGCTGGCGGTGCCCGCGGTGCCGGGCCGCCCGTGGCAGGGGCCGCTGGCCGTCGCCGCCGCGTTCGCCGTCGCGGTGCCGCTGCTGGCCCACGTGGTACGCCGGCTCGGCGGGATCACCGGCGACGTGCTCGGCGCGACCGTCGAGGTGGTCACCACGCTGGTCTACCTGGGTCTGGTGCTGTCCGGCTGAAGCCGGCGAGGCGAGCCGGGTAGCGTTCGGCTCGACAGCACCGGACGGCCACCGGGGGAACGAGAATGCTCATCACGGACGACTTCCTGCCCGTACCGGTCCCGGAGTCGCTTAGCGCGACCTACCTGGTGCCGATGGCGGGGCTGCCGAAGGTCAGCGCGAAGACCGCGGTGGCGGCGCTGACCGGCCGGCTGGCCGAGCCGGTGCACGGGCTGGCCCGGCAGATGCTGGACAGCCCACTGATGAGCGTGGACACCCGGCCGATCGCCGAGTTCCCCGAGCTGCCACCGGATCTGCTCACCGCGTTCGGCGCCACCGAGGAGCAGTTGGCCCGGCTGGCGGCGTCGACCCACCTGGTGGTGGTGCAGGCCGAGTACCGGCCCGGCTGGCCGCCGGCGCACGAGTGGGCGGCCCGGGCGGTGGCGGCGGCGGTGGCGGAGTCCGTCGACAGCGACGTGGTGGACGTCTTCGGCCTGCAGTTCCTCGACCCGGCGACCGCGCTGCGCTCACTCCCGGACGAGCAGGGCCGGATCCGGCTGGTGGACTGGGTGCTGGTGCCGTACTCCTCCGACGTGGAGGGGTTGTGGTTCACCACCAAGGGGCTGCGCCGCTTCGGGCTGCTGGAGTTGCAGACCCAGGGGGTGCCCGACCACCTCACCCGGGCCTGGGGTGCGGTGATGACCGGGGCGGCACGACGGCTGCTGCGGGACTGGACCGACGGGCTCTCCGGCGAGGAGGTGCCGGCGTTCGTACAGTTGCCGGTGCTGGCCACGGTCACCGGACACGACATCGCGGTGGCGTACGGCAACCCGGAGCAGCACGGTGCGACGGCCCCGGTGCTGCTGCGCCTGGAGCTGGACCCGGCGACCGACCCGGAGGCCGACTCGTTCCTCAGCCTGCGCCCGCCGGCCGGGCATCCCGGTCCGGACGGGCGCTACTACGCCGCCGCCTGCGCGACGCTGTTCTCCGGGATCCAGCCGGACGTGCGCTACGCCCGCTCCGGTGACGCGATGAGCCGGGCGGTCGCCACCGCCCGGGCCGCGCTGGACGACGCCCGGACCCGGTTCGTCGCCGGCCAACTGCCGCCCGAGGCGCAGCTGGTGGTCAAGTACGGCCTGCCCGGCGACGACGGCCCGGAGTACGTCTGGGCCGGCGTCACCTCGTGGGAGGCCCCGGAGCGGATCGTCGGGGTGAGCGCCAGCGACGCCGCCACCGACTCCTCGGTGCGGATCGGCGCCCCGGTCGTGGTGGAGTCGACCGACGTGGTCGACTGGGCGGTGCTCGACGCCACCGGCGTGATCGAGGGCGGCTGGACCCAGGCAGTCCTGGACTCCGGCGAACCCCCCACCCCCAAAATCCCCTGACTCCGGTTGGGGGGTTACTTGACTGAGGGGTTGACGAAGGGGGGGCGGGTTATCTGCATGGGGGCTCGGCGGCCGCGGATCTCGACCTCGACGAGGTCGCCATCGGCGAGCTTGGCGTCGGTGTCCAGCAGGGCCAGCGCGATGCCCTGCTTGCGGGTCGGCGAGAAGGTGCCGCTGGTGACCGTGCCGACCTGCACGTCACCGACGTGCAGGGTCATCCCGGGCCGCGGAATGGCCCGGTCGACGGCCACCAGGCCGCGCAGCGTACGCCGGGGGCCGTCGGCCTTCTCGGTGCGCAGCGCGTCGCGGCCCCAGAAGGCCGGCTTGTCCCAGCCCACCGCCCAGCCGGACCGTGCCTGCACCGGGGTGATGTCCAGCGACAGGTCCTGCCCGTGCAGCGGGTAGCCCATCTCGGTGCGCAGCGTGTCCCGGGCGGCCAGGCCGCAGGCGCGCAGCCCGAAGCTCTCGCCGGCGGCGAAGAGCGCGTCCCAGACCGTGACCGCGTGCTCCGACGGCACGACCAGCTCGTAGCCCAGCTCGCCGGTGTAGCCGGTGCGGCAGACCGTCAGCTCGACCCCGGCCAGGCTGGCGGCGGAGAAGCTCATGTAGCCGTGGTCGGTGGGCAGGCCGAGGGCGCCCAGCAGCTCGGCCGAGCGCGGGCCCTGCACGGCCAGCACGGCGTACGCTTCGTGCTCGTCGGTGACGGTGACCTGCTCCGGCGCGGCGGTCCGCAACCGGCGGACCACCTCGGCGGTGTTCGCCGCGTTCGGGATGAGGAAGACGTGGTCGTCGGCGTACAGGTAGGCGATGATGTCGTCCACCACGCCGCCGGTGGCGTCGTCGCAGCAGAGCGTGTACTGCGCCCGGCCCGGCCCGATCCGGCCCAGGTCGTTGCTGAGGCAGGCGTTGACGAAATCGGCGGCGCCGGGGCCGCTCACCCGGGCCTTGCCCAGGTGCGACACGTCGAAGACCCCCACCGCGCTCCGCACCGCGGTGTGCTCCTTGAGCACCCCGCCGCCGGCGTACTCCAGCGGCATCTCCCAGCCCCCGAAGGGGGCGAACTTGGCGCCGGCGGCGGTGTGCCGCTCGTGCAGCGGGGAACGGCGCAGCCGGGTCGCGGCGGCGTCGGAGGTCACTTCGGTCATGGGTGGCAACTTACCGGGGGCAGCGCCGCTGGTTAGCATCGGCGGGACCCGTCGGCATCATCGGCGGGACAGCCCTGACGTCCGGCGGGTACGTTCCGCCGGAGACCTTCATCGCCGGTACGCGACGACGCGGCCGGCCCGGCCCGCCCGGAGTAACTTCAGTGACATCGCCCCGCACCACAACCCTGAGCCTGGTCGACACCGACCCGGCGGAGCTCGCCGTCGACGCGATCGTGATCGGCGTGCACAGCCAGACCGGAGAGCAGGGCGCCACCAGCGGCCTCGCCGGCACCCTGCTGCTCGCCAGCGGCGCGGAGAGCATTGCCGCCGCGTTCGACGGCAAGCTGACCGAGACGCTGGCGCTGCTCGGCGCGACCGGTGGCCCGGGCGAGGTGATCAAGCTGGCCACGCTGGGCACCGTCACCGCGCCGCTGGTCACCGCGGTCGGGCTCGGCCCGGAGCCGTCGGGCGCCGCCCCGGCCCCGGAGACGCTGCGCCGGGCGGCCGGCGCCGCGATCCGGGCCCTGGCGGGCGCGCAGAAGGTGGCGCTGGCCATGCCGCTGCCGGACGACCCCGACGCGCCGGCCGCACTGCGCGCGGTCGCGGAGGGCGCGCTGCTCGGCGGGTACCGGTTCGCGGGCTACAAGACCCGGCCGCAGCCGACCCGGCGGGAGCCGGTGGCCGAGGTGCTGGTTTCGGTGCCGGATGCCGGCGACGCGGGCGCTCTGGCGGAGATCAGCCGGGCGCAGGTGGTGGCCGGCGCGGTCCGGCTGAGCCGGGACTGGGTGAACACGGCGCCGAACGAGCTGCGGCCGCCGGTGTTCGCCGACGCGGTGGCCGACGCCGCCCGGGCGGCGGGCCTCGGCGTCGAGGTCCTGGACGAGGCGGCGCTGGCCGCCGGTGGGTATGGCGGCATCATCGCGGTCGGGCAGGGCTCGGAGGCCCCGCCGCGCCTGGTGAAGCTCACCTACACCCCGGAGGGCGGCGGCAGCGGTAAGCGGGTCGCGCTGGTCGGCAAGGGAATCACCTTCGACACCGGCGGCATCTCGATCAAGCCGGCACAGGGCATGTGGGAGATGAAGTCCGACATGGCGGGTGCCGCCGCGGTGGGTGCGGCCATGCTGGCGATCGCCGCGCTCAAGCCGGCGGTGGCGGTCAGCGCCTACCTGCCGATGGCGGAGAACATGCCGTCGGGCACCAGCTACCGGCCGGGTGACGTCATCAGCATGTACAGCGGCAAGAAGGTGGAGGTGCTCAACACCGACGCCGAGGGCCGGATGATCCTGGCCGACGCGATCGCCCGCGCCTGCGCGGACGGCACCGACTACCTGTTCGAGACCTCCACCCTGACCGGCGGCCAGGTGATCGCGCTGGGCAAGCGGATGGCCGGCGTCATGGGCAGTCCGGAGCTGTGCGAGCGGGTCCGGACGGTCGGCGACGCGGTCGGCGAGCCGGCCTGGCCGATGCCGCTGCCGGACGACGTGCGCAAGGGCATGGACTCCGACGTGGCGGACATCTCGCAGGTCAACGCCGGGATGGACCGGGCCGGGCACATGTTGCAGGGCGGTGTGTTCCTGCGCGAGTTCGTGACCGACGACGTGGCCTGGGCGCACATCGACATCGCCGGGCCGGGCTACCACTCCGGCGAGCCGACCGGCTACCTGACCAAGGGCGGCACCGGTGTGCCGGTCCGCACCCTGGTGCAGCTGGTCGAGGACGTCGCCGTCAACGGCTGACCGATGCAAGGAGGGGCCCCTTATTAACGCCTGGCGTTAATAAGGGGCCCCTCCTTGCATCTCAGTACCGCTCGGGGCGCCGCTTGCGGCGCTCGTTGAAGTCGCGCATGCGCTGCGGGTAGCCCATCAGCCGGACGTCGTACACCGGGATGCCCATCCGGTACGCGAAGCGCCGCGCGCCGTCCGGGCCGTCGATGCGCCGGCGGGTCCACTCCCCGTCGTCGGCGATCAGGATGACCGTGGTCTCCGTCACCGTCGTCCGCGGTTCGATGTACGCCTCGACGCCGCGACGGCTCCGGATGAAGTTCTCGAGATGATCCAGATCACCGCGATCCGCCGCGCGGTCGTGGCTGGGCACACGCGCCTGTTTGCGGCGCCGGAACAACCCCACCGGACCTCTCCCCCACGCTCCGTCATCGACAACGGTGCCAAGGGTACGTGTCACCGACGTGTCGTTGGGCACCTCAGTACGCACCCTGTGCCCAGTGGTGACAAGATGACCGAGGTGGGGTGTGTCTGTAGTTGCCCCGCCGTGACCCCCGATGCAGTGACGCGACCTGGGAGTTGGACGTGAGCGAGCCGAACGACGCAACCTTCGACATTGTCATCCTCGGAGGTGGCAGCGGCGGCTACGCGGCGGCGCTGCGCGCCGCCCAACTGGACCTGTCCGTCGCGCTGATCGAGAAGGGCAAGCTGGGCGGCACCTGCCTGCACAACGGCTGCATCCCGACGAAGGCCCTGCTGCACGCCGCGGAGATCGCCGACCAGACCCGCGAGTCGGAGCAGTTCGGTGTGAAGGCCGAGCTGGTCGGGATCGACATGGCCGCGGTCAACTCGTACAAGGACGGCGTGGTCTCCCGCCTGTACAAGGGCCTGCAGGGCCTGGTGGGTGGCTCGAAGAACATCACCCTCGTGGCCGGCGCCGGCAAGCTGGTCGGCAAGAACGTGGTCGAGGTGGACGGCAAGCGCTACACCGGCCGCAACCTCGTGCTGGCCTCCGGCTCGTACGCCAAGAGCCTGCCGGGCCTGGAGGTCGACGGCGAGCGGATCATCACCAGCGACCACGCGCTGTCCATGGACCGGGTTCCGTCGTCGGTGATCGTGCTGGGTGGCGGCGTGATCGGCGTCGAGTTCGCCAGCGTGTGGAAGTCCTTCGGGGGGGACGTGACGATCGTCGAGGCGCTCCCCCGGCTGGTGGCCGCCGAGGACGAGGAGTCGTCGAAGGCGCTGGAGCGGGCGTTCCGCAAGCGGAAGATCAACTTCAAGGTCGGCAAGCCGTTCGAGAAGGTCGAGAAGACCGAGAAGGGCGTCAAGCTGACCATCCAGGGCGGCGAGACCGTCGAGGCCGAGCTGCTGCTCGTCGCCGTGGGTCGCGGCCCGAACACCGCCAACCTCGGGTACGAGGAGCAGGGCGTGAAGATGGATCGCGGCTACGTGCTGACCGACGAGCGGCTGCGCACCAGCGTGCCGAACGTCTACGCGGTCGGCGACATCGTGCCCGGCCTCCAGCTCGCGCACCGCGGCTTCCAGCAAGGCATCTTCGTCGCCGAGGAGATCGCCGGCCAGAACCCGGCCGTGATCGACGAGGCCGGCATCCCGCGGGTCACCTACTCCGACCCGGAGCTGGCGTCGGTGGGTCTGACCGAGGCGAAGGCCAAGGAGCAGTACGGCGCCGACAAGGTCAAGACGTACAACTACAACCTGGGTGGCAACGGCAAGAGCCAGATCCTCAAGACCACCGGCTTCGTGAAGCTGGTCCGGGTCGCCGACGGCCCGGTGGTCGGCGTGCACATGGTCGGTGCCCGGATGGGTGAGCTGGTCGGTGAGGCGCAGCTCATCTACAACTGGGAGGCCTACCCGGCCGAGGTCGCCCAGCTCGTGCACGCCCACCCGACCCAGAGCGAGGCCCTGGGCGAGGCGCACATGGCCCTCGCCGGCAAGTCGCTGCACGCGCACGCCTGATCACCACAACCCGCGGCGTCCGGCGACGGGCGAAGATCCCACCAGGGGAATGAAGGAGTCTCAGAACATGCCGGTATCGGTCACCATGCCCCGGCTCGGCGAGAGCGTCACCGAGGGCACCGTCACTCGCTGGCTCAAGCAGGAGGGCGACACCGTCGAGGTCGACGAGCCACTGCTTGAGGTCTCGACCGACAAGGTCGACACCGAGATCCCGTCGCCCGCGGCGGGCGTGCTGAGCCGGATCGTGGTCGGCGAGGACGAGACCGCGGAGGTCGGCAGCGAGCTGGCCGTCATCGCGGGTGAGGGCGAGTCGGCCGGTGGCGGCGAGGCCGCCCCGCAGGAGCAGCAGCAGGCTCCGGCCGAGTCGGCCACCGAGCCGACGGCCGCCGCTGAGGGCACCGCCGACCAGGTGGCCCAGGACGAGGCGCCGGCCCCGGCCGCCGCCGGTGCGGGCGAGGGCACCGCGGTGAAGATGCCGGCCCTGGGCGAGAGCGTCACCGAGGGTACGGTCACCCGCTGGCTCAAGCAGGTCGGCGAGACCATCGAGGTCGACGAGCCGCTGCTGGAGGTCTCCACCGACAAGGTGGACACCGAGATCCCGTCGCCGGTCGCCGGCACGGTGCTGGAGATCAAGGTCGCCGAGGACGAGACCGCCGCGGTCGGCGCCGACCTGGCGATCATCGGCGTTGCCGGTGCCGCCCCGGCGCAGGCGAAGCCCGAGCCGAAGCCCGAGCCGAAGCCCGAACCGAAGGCGGAGGCCAAGCCGGCGCCCAAGGCCGAGCCGAAGCCGGAGCCGAAGGTCGAGGAGCCCACCCCGGGCGTGTCGTACAACGAGCCGTCCGCGGAGGCCGAGACCTCGGCGCAGCCGGTGAAGGCCGAGCAGGCCGCACAGCCGGCCGCGCCGACCCCGACGCCGCAGCGCCCGTCCGCCCCCGCCCCGGGTGGCGGCGAGGAGGCCGCCGGGTACGTCACGCCGCTGGTGCGCAAGCTGGCCAGCGAGCACGGCGTCGAGCTGTCCTCGCTCAACGGCACCGGCGTGGGTGGCCGGATCCGCAAGCAGGACGTGCTGGAGGCCGCCGAGAAGGCCAAAGCGGCGAAGGCCGCCCCGGCTCCGACGGCGCAGCCGGCCGCCGCCCCGTCGGCGGCCCCGGCGAAGCCGGCCGCGAAGCCGCAGCCGAGCGGCAAGCGGGGGACCACCGAGAAGCTCACCCGGATCCGCAAGGCCATCGCCACGCGGATGCAGGAGTCGCTGCACGAGATGGCGCAGCTCACCACGGTGATCGAGGTGGACGTCACCAGGATCGCGAAGCTGCGGACGCAGGCGAAGGACTCCTTCCAGCAGCGACACGGTGTGAAGCTGTCCTTCCTGCCGTTCTTCGCCCTCGCGGCCGTCGAGGCTCTGCAGACGTACCCGATCGTCAACGCCCGGATGGACCTGGACGGCGGGACGATCACGTACCCGGACGCGGAGCACCTGGGCATCGCCGTGGACACCGAGCGCGGTCTGCTGGTGCCGGTCATCCACAACGCCGGCGACCTCAACCTGGGCGGCATCGCCAAGCGGGTCGCGGACCTCGCCGAGCGGACCCGGACCAACAAGATCAGCCCGGATGAGATCGCCGGGGCGACCTTCACGCTGACCAACACGGGCAGCCGGGGCGCGCTCTTCGACACCCCGATCGTGCCGTCGCCGCAGTCGGCGATGCTCGGCACGGGTGCCGTGGTCAAGCGGCCGGTCGTGGTCAACGACCCGGAGCTCGGCGAGGTCGTCGCGGTCCGGTCGATGGTCTACCTGGCCCTGTCCTACGACCACCGGCTGATCGACGGCGCCGACGCCGCCCGCTTCCTGGCCGCGGTCAAGGAGCGGCTGGAGGCCGGCAACTTCGAGTCGGAGCTGGGCCTGGCCTGATCACCGAGCCAGTCGGAAAGGGCGCCCCGGTCATCGACCGGGGCGCCCTTTTCGTCGTTCGAGGGCGGAGCGCCGGTCGGGGCGGACCCCGGCCGACGCTGCGCGCTCAGCCCTTGAGCAGCGCGGTCGAGACCTGCCAGAGCCGTTCAGCGGCCTCCGGGTCCAGCGCGTACGGGGCGACGCCGCGCCGCTCTCCGGGCACCACCGGGCCAGCCTCCTGGCAGTCCTCGAAGTACCGCCCGCCGGCCCCGTCGATCAGCGGTGAGGCGGCGACCAGCACCGAGGTGGCGGCGCCCTGCTCGACGGTCTTCCAGGCCGCCGCGTTGCCCGAGCGAATCCGGTTCAGTTCGTCCTCGCTGACGTAGCGCTGGAGGTTGGTCTGGATCGCGCCGGGCATCAGCGAGTTGGCGACGATGCCGTCGTCGGCCCAGAGCCGGGTCGCCTCCACGGCGAAGAGCACGTTCGCCGTCTTCGACTGTCCGTACGCCTGCCACGGCTCGTACGGCCGGCGCTCGTACTGGATGTCCTCGAAGACCACCGGCGAGCGCAGGTGGGCGGCGGAGCTGACCGACGCGATGCGGGCGCCGTCGGCGGCGGACAGCGCGGGGCGCAGCCCGGTGGCGAGCGCGAAGTGCCCCAGGTGGTTGGTGGCGAACTGCATCTCCCAGCCCCGCGGGGTCCGCATCTCGGGCGCGGCCATGATGCCGGCGTTGTTCACCAGCATGTGCAGCGGGCCGTCCCAGTTGGCCACGAAGTCGGCGACCGAGCCCTGGTCGGCGAGGTCGAGCGGGGCGACCAGGATCTGGTCGTTGCCGGTGCTGGCGGTGATGTCGTCGGCGGCGCGCTGCCCGGCGTCGGTGTTGCGTACGGCCAGGGTGACCTGCGCGCCGGCGCTGGCCAGGGCGCGGGCGGTCTCGGTGCCGATGCCGGACGACCCGCCGGTGACGATCG
Source organism: Micromonospora sp. NPDC005163 (assembly GCF_053599835.1). Lineage (NCBI taxonomy): Bacteria > Bacillati > Actinomycetota > Actinomycetes > Micromonosporales > Micromonosporaceae > Micromonospora > Micromonospora sp. NPDC005163. Next base: position 21,048 of record NZ_JBSFYP010000014.1, on the reverse strand, counting down.
CCCGCCGGCCGCCGAGGTCCACGCCCTGGATCACGTCCATGGCGGTGGAGTCATGGGTGAACGCGGTGGTGATCGGGGTGCTCGTCGTCATGATCCATCCTTGTTCGGGTAGGGCGGGCCGACCCGGCCCGCCGCTACGATGGAAGCGGAGGATCCTCCGCTACGTCCGAGACTAACCGGAGCTTCCTCCGGATACCACTGGCCCGTACCAGCGAGGGAGGACGTGTGCCGGAGACCAGCCCCCGCCCGCTGCGGGCGGATGCCCTGCGCAACCGCGAGCGACTGCTGGACGCCGCGATCCAGGCGTTTTCCCGCCCCGGGCCGGAGGTAACGCTCGACGGCATCGCCCGGGAGGCCGGGGTGGGCATCGGCACCCTCTATCGCCACTTCCCCACCCGCGAGGCGCTGATCGAGGCGGCGTACCGCAACGAACTGGGCAAACTCTGCGACGCCGCGCCGGACCTGCTCGACCACCTACCGCCGGACCGGGCGCTACGGGGTTGGATGTCCCGGTTCATCGACTACCTCGCCACCAAGCGCGGAATGGCCGACGCCCTGCGCCTGGTGATCGCCGCCGGCGCCAACCCGTACGCGCAGAGCCGGGACCGGCTGCTGGAGGCGCTCGACCGACTGCTGAGCGCGGGCGCCGCGGCCGGCACCGTACGGGCCGATGTCGACACCCCAGACGTGCTGGCCAGCCTCAGCGGGATCTCGCTGGCGGCCGCCGAACGCGCCCAGGCCGAGCGGCTGCTCGACCTGTTGATGGACGGTCTGCGGCACCACCGGCCGGGCTGACCCGTTCCGGCCTCGGGCCGGGCTGGACGCTGCCAGAGTGGGATCGTGGGCGGCTACCGACGGCGTGGGCGACTGGGGCCCGCCGTCCCGATCGCCCCCGGCGCCCGGGTGGACAAGTTCGAGGTCTTCTTCGATCTGGTCTTCGTCTTCTCGTTCTTCATCATCACCCGGGCGACCGCCGCGAACATCTCCGGCCGGCAGCTCCTGCACGCCGGTCTGGTGCTCGCCGTGCTCTGGTGGATCTGGGTGGTGCACAGCCTGGTCGCCACCCGGGTCCGGCTCGGCGAGGGCTACGTGCCGGTGCTCATGGTGATCGCGATGGCCGCCCTGTTCGCGTTCGCGCTGGCGCTGCCGCAGGCGTTCAGCGACCCGAAACGCGGGGCCGCCGGCCCGATGCTGGTGGCCATCAGCTACGTCGTGGTCCGGGGCATCCACATGATCTTGTATCAACATGTGGTGCGGGACAGCCCGCAGGAGCGCCGACAGCTACGCCGGTTCGCCCCGGAGCTGGCGGCGAGCATCGTCCTGTTGCTGGCCGCCGCGCTGGTGCCGCCACTGATCGCCGATCCCGCTCAGGCCGCGATGGTCCGCGACGCCCTGTGGATCACCGTGGTGCTGGTCCAGTACGCCACCGGCTTCATCGTCGGCACCTGGGGCTGGGGGGTCACCAGCGCCGAGCACTGGACGGAACGCTACGACCTCATCCTGATCATCGCGCTGGGCGAGTCGGTGATCTCCGTGGGCGTCGGCGGCAACCTGCTCGTCGGCAAGCCGGTCACCTGGCCGGCGGTGGCCGCCGCCTCGCTCGGGATCTTCTTCACCGCCGCCCTGTGGTGGGCGCACTTCGACTTCATCGGCCCGGCCGCCCGGATCGCCCTGCACGCGGCCGAGGGCGGCCCCCGGGTGGCGATGGCCCGCGACGCGTACGCCTACCTCTACCTGCCGATGATCGCTGCGGTGATCCTCTTCTCCATCGGCAGCGAGGAGATCCTGCACCAGATCACCGACCCGGCCGGCGGACCAGCGCAACGAATCGACGGGCCCGCCGTGCCGTTGCTCTTCGGCGGGGTGATCTGCTATTTCGCCGCCAATCTGCTGTTCCAGCTGCGCACCCTGCACACCATCACCTGGACCCGGATCGGCGTGCTGGTGGTGCTGACGGCGGCCCTGCCGGTCGGGCAGCACCTTCCGGCGCTGGGCGCGCTCACCCTCCTCACCGCGATCTGCGTCGCGCTGGTGGCCGTCGAGGTGCTGGTGATGTCGGAGTCGCGGCACGCGCTGCGGGCCGCCGTCTTTGAGGAAAAGACCGTCCACGAGGCCCACGAGGCCGACTTCCGGGCCAGCTGGCACCTCAAGGAGCCCGACGAGCCGACCACGCCGTGACCCCGCCCGGGATAGGCTACGGCTCAGCGTCGCGGTGCACCCGGCACGAAGGCCGCCGTGGGCATGGAGACGCGGGGACAGCATGGGACGAACGTGCACCCGACCACTTCATCGGCCGACCGGCTCGCCGCCGTCGGCAATCAGATGATCGAAATCCACCTCTGGCTCGGCGCGGAGCTGGCCCGCCTCCGGGCGAGCCTCGACGCCGACGGCCCCGGCGAGGCCTGCCCCTCGCGGGACCTGCGGGCCCACTGCCTGACCTTCTGCGCTGCGCTCGGCCGGCACCACACCGGTGAGGACGCCGGCGCGTTCCGGCTGCTGGCCGACGAGGTCCCCGAGCTGCGCCCGGTCCTGGCCAACCTGATCACCGACCACGAGGTGGTCGCGGGGATCCTGGGCCGGGTCGAGGAGCTGCTGGGCGATCCCGCGCCCGTCCCGGTGGCCCACCTGCGTGCCGAGCTGGACGGGCTTGCCGCGTTGCTGGAGTCGCACTTCCGGTACGAGGAGAAGAGGCTGGTCACCGCGCTGAACGCGCTCACCGGCCGGCCGGGGACGGTCGAGGAACTCCTCGGCCTGACCGCGCCGCCCGTCGGCTGACGCCTTTCTCCCCTCGGCAGAACCGGCCCTTCCGCACTGGCCACGAGGCCCCGCTGGACGGCAGGCTGGGGCCATGGTCACCTTCTCGATCCAGGCGAGCCCGTCCGACGCCGCCAGCTGGTGCGAGCTGGCCCGCCGGGCCGAGTCGGCCGGCTACGACGCGCTGCTGGTCGGCGACCACCCGGGCGTGGTCGCCGCGCCGTTCGTCGCGCTGGCCGCCGCCGCGTCGGTCACCTCGACGCTCGGGCTCGGCTCGTACGTCACCAACGCCGGCGTCCGGGAGCCGGCGCTGCTCGCCACCGACGTGGCGACCCTCGACCTGGTCTCCGGCGGGCGGGCCCGGCTCGGCATCGGCGCCGGCCACACCCCGGTCGAGTGGCGGGCGGTGGGGCGGAAGCGCCCGGACGTCGCCGGCCGGGTACGCCGCTGCATCGCGGTGGCCGAGGCGGTCCGGGCCCTACTGGCCGGCGAGGAGGTCACGGTCGACTCCGCCGACCTGGCGGTGCACGCCGCGCGACTGGACCGGCCCCGACCGGTGCAGCCGCGGATCCCGTTGACGGTGGGCACGGCCAACACCGACCTGCTGCGCTGGGCCGGGGCACACGCCGACGTGGTCGGGCTCAGCGGCTTCGGTCGTACTCTCGCCGACGGCCACGGCCACGACGTGCGCTGGCGCGCCGCGGAGATCGACGCGCAACTGGCCGCGATCGCTACCGGCGCGGCCGGGCGGGACGCCCCGCCCGCGCTGGAGGCGCTGGTGCAGCGGGTCGTGGTGGGCGACGGTGCGGCGGCCGCCGCCGCGCAGACCGCCGGGGAGACCGGCCTGACCGTCGACGAGCTTCTCGCCACCCCGTTCGTGCTGATCGGCACCGCCGACGAGATCGTCGCGGCGGTGGCCGCGCACCGGCGGCGCTGGGGCGTGACCCGCTACGTGGTCCGGGCCGACGCGCTCGATCCGCTGGCCCCGCTGCTGCCCCGGCTGGCCGCCATCACCTGAGCGCCCACGCGCACCGGCCGGGGTGGCCTACCCGCCCTCCGACCCCGAGCCGGGCAGTTGCTCGTAGAAGCGAATCTTCTCCCGGAGGTGGTCGTACTGGCGCTGGAGCAGGCGCATCTGCTCCTCGACCTGCGTGGCGTGCCGTTGCAGCAGCTCCCGCCGGTCGTCGGCGGTGTGCTCGCCCTCCCGGGCCAGCTGCGCGTAGCGGCACATCTGGGCGATCGGCATCCCGGTGTCGCGCAGGCAACGGAACAACACCAGCCAGCCGAGGTCGTCGTCGGTGAAGACGCGCTGGCCGCCCGACGTCCGACTCACGTCGGCGAGCAGGCCGATCTTCTCGTAGTACCGCAGGGTGTCCAGGCTGAAGCCGCTGCGCCGGGCGGCCTCCGAGGGGGCGTAACCGGTCATGCCCGAGATGGTAGTGGTTGACCTGGAGCGCACTCCAGGTTGGAGGCTGGGGCGCATGACGACGACACGGAAGCTCGGACGCAGCGGCATCGAGGTGAGCGCGATCGGGATGGGGTGCTGGGCGATCGGCGGCCCGCTCTGGGGCGACGGTGGGCAGCCGTTCGGCTGGGGCGAGGTGGACGACGACGAGTCGATCCGCACCATCCACCGCGCGCTCGACCTCGGGGTGACCCTGTTCGACACGGCCAGCAACTACGGCGCCGGGCACAGCGAGCGGATCCTCGGCCGGGCCCTGGCCGGTCGCCGGGACGGCGCGGTGATCGCCACGAAGTTCGGCAACGTCAGCGAGGAGGCCACCCGCCGGGCGCTCGGCACCGACGCCAGCCCGGCCTTCGCGGTGCGCAGCCTGGAGGATTCGCTGCGCCGGCTCGGCACCGACCACGTCGACCTCTACCAGCTGCACATCAACGAGCTGCCGGTGCCCGCCGCGCTCGACCTGATCGACACCCTGGAGGACCTGGTCGCCCAGGGCAAGATCCGGGCGTACGGCTGGAGCACCGACGACCCGGCCTCGGCGGAGGCGTTCGCGGCGGCGGGCGTGCACTGCGCCGCCATCCAGCACGACGAGTCGGTGCTGCGGGACAACGCGGCCGTCCTGGCGGTCTGCGACAGCCACGACCTGGCCAGCCTCAACCGCGGCCCGCTGGCGATGGGCCTGCTCACCGGATCGACGCGGGCGGTCGGCGCGGACGACGTACGTGGCCGGGCGCCCGAGTGGCTGCAGTGGTTCACCGACGGACGGCCGACGCCGCGCTGGGCGGCCCGGGTCGACCAGGTCCGCGCGGCGCTCACCGCCGACGGGCGCACCCTGGCCCAGGGAGCGCTCGGCTGGCTGCTGGCCCGCAGCCCGCGTACGGTGCCCATCCCCGGTCTGCGCACGGTGGCGCAGGCCGAGGAGAACCTGGCCACCCTGGCGCTCGGCCCGCTGAGCGTCGAGGCGTACACCGAGGTGGAGCGGCTGCTGGCAGACCTGCGTCCGGCCCACGCGGCCTGACCATCGGGTCGGTCCCCGCCCCGGGCGCCGTCAGCGGAAGTCGTCCGCGTGCTCGGCGGCCCACTGCCGGAACGTGCGCCCGGGGCGTCCGGTCACCTGCTCGACGTCCGGGGCGACCCAGCCGTTGCCGTCGGGATACCGCCCCATCTCCAGGAACCACTCGATCACCTCGGCGGGGTAGTGGTCCTTCCAGTGCTCGCGGGCCTGCGCCGGGGTCAGCTCGTCGAGCCGCACCGGACGGCCGATCGCGTCACTGATCATCCGAACCGCGTCCCGGCGGCGGACCGGCTCCGGCCCGGTCGGCTGGTACACCCGCCCGGAGTGGCCGTCCTCGGTGAGTGCCACCAGGATGACCGCGGCGATGTCCGCCTCGTGGACCAGCGCGCTGTTCCAGTCCCCGAACGGCGCCCGCACCACCCCCTCGGCCCGGATGCCGGCTGCCCAGTCCCGGGTGTTCGCCATGAACTCGCCGGGGAAGACGTGCGTCCACTCCAGGCCCGAGTTCTCGATGGCCCGGTGCAGGGGACGGTGGGGCGCCTCGATCGGGTCGTCGTCCGCCCGGCTCGGATCGTTGTGGCCGAGGTGGGTGACCCGGCGGACGCCGGCCTGCCGGGCCAGCTCCAGGATCTCCGCACCGGTGGTCAGCGGCCCGTACCCGTCCATCGCGACCAGGTGCATGCGCGTCACGCCGCGCAGCGCCGGGGCCAGCGTGTGCGGCCGCGCGAAGTCACCCGCCACCACCTCCACGCCGGGGGGCAGTGCGGCGGTCGCCGGGTTGCGGGTCAGCGCGCGTACGTCGTGGCCGGCGGCCACCAGTTGCCGGACCAGGCTGCCTCCGACGGTCCCGGTCGCTCCGGTCACCAGGATCGGCATGGTTCCTCCTCACGGTCGCCCGACGGCGGGCATGGTGCGACGACCCCCTATCGGGGGCGCATTCGGATGACTCATGGTCGACCGAGTACGCGCCCGAGAGCAATCATGAACACCGCATTCACGTTCGCTCTGACCTGCGGAGACGTGTCCGGCGCAGAATGTGCGCCGCAGCTTTTTTCGACGCCTGAAACGCCCGCTGACCTGAGTTTTCCCTACCGGCGGCGGGAACCGCGCAGATTTCTTCGCCGGGGGCGCTCCGCAGCCGGTGACGTCGGCCGCCCCACGCATCCGCCGGCGGCATTCTGGGCGAAGATGTGGGCATGCGGATCCTTCTGGCCGGCGCGTCCGGCTTCCTCGGCACCCGGCTGGTTGCCCGACTCGCGGCCGACGGGCACCAGGTCACCCGGCTGGTCCGTCGGCCGCCGCGCGATCCGCAGGAGCGACGGTGGGACCCCGCCGCCGGGCAGCTCGACCCGGCCGCGGTCGCCGGGTCGGACGCCGTGGTCAACCTGGCCGGCGCGGGCGTCGGGGACAAGCGTTGGAACGACGACTACCGGCGGTTGATCCGCACCAGCAGGGTGGACAGCACCACCACGCTGGCGACCACCCTCGCCGACCTGCCCGCCGCCGATCGGCCCCGGGTGTTGCTCAACTCCTCGGCCGTGGGTTGGTACGGCAACACCGGCGACCGCGTGGTCGAGGAGGACGCGCCGGCCGGCGACGGCTTCCTGGCCGACGTCTGCCGGGTCTGGGAGGCCGCGACCCGGCCGGCGGAGGATGCCGGGGTACGCGTGGTACGGCTGCGCGTCGGCCTGCCGCTGCACCGCGACGGCGGGATGCTGAAACCGCAGCTGCTGCCGATGCGGCTGGGTGTCTCCGGCCCACTGGGCGGCGGCCGGCAGTGGTGGCCCTGGATCTCGATGGCCGACTGGCTGCGGGCGGCCCTCTTCCTGCTCGACTCCGATGACATCGCCGGACCGGTCAACATGGTCGGCCCGGCCCCCGCGACCAACGCGGAGTTCACCCGGGAGCTCGCCCGGCAGCTGCACCGCCCAGCGATCATGCCCATCCCGGCGCTGGCGCTGAAGGTGGTGCTCGGCGGCTTCGCCCACGAGGCCCTCACCAGCACCCGCGTCCTGCCGGCCGTGCTGACCCGTGCCGGCTTCACCTACCACCACCCCGACCTGCCCAGCGCCCTGCGCGCCGCGCTCACCGAGTAACCCCCACCGCGCGTCGATCATGAAGTTATTGCCAGCCGCCTCGGCGTGTCGTGGCAATAACTTCATGATCGACGGGGTCAGCGGGTGGGGGGCGGGGTCAACAGCCGATCACCCAGTAGTTGGGGGCGGTCTGCTTGAGGGCGCTGGTGTAGAAGGTGTTGTAGAGGCCCATCCGCTGGTTGGAGCCGTTCGCGTAGGCGTAGCCGCCGGACTGGTACGCCCGACCGGCGCTGACGTGCGCGTAGTTGCTGGCGGTCACGCAGGTCGGCGGCGTGGTCGGGGTGGGGGTCGGCGTCGGCGTCGGGGTGGCCGTCGGGGTCGGGGTCGGGGTGGTGCCGCCACCGCCGAGCCCGAAGAAGACCGCGTCGCGGTACGTCGAGCAGATGGTGTCCAGGAAGTACGCGGCGGTGCTGCCGCACTGCTCGGCGCCGGAGCCCGGGTCGACCGGAGTGCCGTGGCCCATCCCGGAGACCCGGTAGAGCCGCACGTCGTCGTTGCCGTACACCTCCAGGCTGGTGCCGCCGGGCAGCGACGACGTGCTGCTCGGGGTCTGCGAAACCCCCCGCACGTTCGTCCACTGGTCACGGGACTCCGCGCCGTTGAGCGGCGCGACCGTCGTGTCCGAGGTGCCGTGCCAGATGGCCACCCGGGGCCGCCGGCCGCTGTAGCCGGGGTACGCGCCGCGGACGAGGTCGCCCCAGGCGGCCGGGGTCTTGTCCGCGCCCGGGTTCATGCAGCTGAACGCGTTGACCATGCTGGTGGCGCAGCGGTACGGGATGCCGGCGATGATTGACCCGGCGGCGAAGACGTCCGGGTAGGTGGCGAGCATGACCGAGCTCATCGCCGCGCCCGCGGAAAGGCCGCTGACGAAGACCCGGGCCCCGTCCACCCCGAAGTTCGCCTTGGCGTGGTCGACCATCTGCTTGATCGACAGCGCCTCGCCCTGACCTCGGGCGGTGTCCCCCGGCTCGAACCAGTTGAAGCAGCTGTTGGCGTTGTTGCCCGACGGTTGCTGGGGAACGATCAGGGCGAACTTCCACTGGTCGGCGTACTTCTGCCAGCCGGAGTTGGAGAAGTAGCCGGAGGCGTTCTGGGTGCAGCCGTGCAGCAGCACCACGGCCGGGGAGTTGGCCGGCAGGTTGTCCGGACGGTAGGCGTACATGGCGAGGTTGCCGGGGTTGGACCCGAAGCCGGTGACCTGGGTCAGGCTGGCCGCCTGGGCGGGCGTGGCGAGGGCGACCGCACCGGCGACGGCGAGGACGAGCCCGGCGACCGCACCGATCAGCCGGGTGAGGGTGGACGAGGAGCGGCGCACAGCGGCCTCCTGACGGGCGGACTGTGAACTGGGTCACGGTCGAATTGCCGGAACGTTACGTCGGCGTGTCGCCGCTATGACATGGGCCACAGTCACACATTCACGGGGGCCACTGTGTACGCCGGACGATCCAGCCGCTAGGAAGGGCCCCCTCCTCTACCTCAGGCGATAACAAGGGTCCCCTCCTTGCATGTATGACCGGCCCGTCCAGGTCCGGTTGGTAACGTCCGCTGCGTGCCGTCCTCCCCGTCGCTGGCCACCGGGCCCGCACCCGCGTCACCACCTCGCGCCGCCCGCGACCGCCGGGCCGACCTGATCGTCGTGCTGGTGGCGCTCGCGCTCGCCGTCTGGGTGACCAGTGGGCTGTGGCGGGACCCGAACGTGCGCACCATCACCGTCAACTCCAGCGACCAGGCGCTCTTCGAGTGGCTGCTCGCCTTCGGCGGGCACGCGGTGACGCACGGGGAGAACCCGTTCTTCACGTACCTGATCAACGTCCCGGACGGGGTCAACCTCGCGGTCAACACCTCGATCACGGTGTACGCCGTCGTCTTCGCCCCGCTCACGTACCTGATCGGGCCGCCGGCGACCTTCCTGGTGATCCTCACCCTCAACCTGCTCGCCACCGCGCTGGCCTGGTACTGGCTGCTCTCCCGGCACCTGGTCCGCAGCCGGCTGGCCGCCGGGGTCGGCGCCCTGTTCATCGCCTACTCCCCCGGCATGGTCTCGCACGCCAACGCCCACCTGAACTGGAGCGCCGGCTGGCTGGTGCCACTGCTGGTCTGGCGGCTGTTCGCGCTGCGCCGCCCGGGGCGCTGGCTCCGGGACGGGGTGATCCTCGGCGTCCTGGTCGCGGTGGCCTTCTCGATCGCCGCCGAGGGGCTGTTCTTCGCAGCGCTCGCGCTCGGCGTGTTCGTCGCCGTCTGGGCGCTGCACCCGGCCCACCGCGCCGAAGCCCGAGCCGTGCTGCCCACCTTCCTGCGCGGGCTCGGGGTAACCGCGGTGGTGGCGGGCGTGCTGCTGTCGTACCCGCTGTGGCTGCACTTCGCCGGGCCGCAGCGGTTCCACGGCACCGGCTTCGACCCGCTGATCCACTCCGAGGACATCGCCGCGTTCGCCGCGTTCCCGCGCCGCTCGCTGGCCGGTGAGGCCGGGCTGGGCACCGCGCTGGCGCCGAACCCGACCGAGGAGAACTCGTTCTTCGGCATCCCCCTGCTGGTGCTCACCGTGGTCTGCTTCGTCGCGCTCTGGCGACGCGCCGATTCCGCCCGCCGGGCCACCCTCTGGGCGCTGGGCGCCACCGCGGTGCTCTTCACCGTGCTCTCCTTCGGGCCGGTGGCGAAGGTCGATGGCCGGCGCACCGACCTGCCGATGCCGTTCGACCTGTTCGGGCAACTGCCGGTGGTGAACGCCGCACTGCCCGCCCGGCTGGCCCTGGTGGTCGCGCCGGTGATCGGGGTGCTGTTGGCGTACGCCATCGACCAACTGCGGCACGATCCGCCCCGGCACCGCTACGCGGAGCTGGCCTGGTCGATCGGCTTCGCCGCGGCTTTGCTGCCGCTGCTGCCCACCCCGCTGCTGACCCACGAGCGGGAGCCCGTCCCGCAGTTCATCACGACCGGCACCTGGCGGGAGTACGTCTCGCCCGGCGGAGTGCTCACGCCGGTGCCACTGACCGTGGACATCTACCCCGACGGGCAGCGCTGGCAGGCGTACGCGCTGTCCCATCGGCAGGGTGAGTTCGCCATTCCGGGCGGCTTCTTCCTCGGCCCCGGTGGCCCGGACGGTCGCGGCCGGATCGGACCGGTGCCCCGCACCCTGAGCGCCCTGATGGACCAGGCCGGGCGGACCGGGCTGGTGCCGATCATCACCGACGGCACCCTGCGGGATGTCCGCGCCGACCTGCAGCACTGGCGGATCGAGACGGTCGTCCTTCCCGACCGGGTACACGGCGCGAAGTTCGACGTCGACGAGGAGGCGGTCCGGCGCACCGCCAACGCCCTGTTCGGCGAACCGCAACGGGTCGACGACGTCTGGGTCTGGCGCATCCGACCGGCCTGACCGCCGTCGCCCTCCTCCGCCGCCGCCGTCCTGGTGAGGCGGCTCACCAGCGATCATCGCCGGTCACGGGACTAGGCTGAGGGGCGTGACGACGACGACCTCCGGCCTGACGGCCGTCCGCGCCGGCCTGCTCGAGTACCAGGCCGCCTGGGACGAGCAGCGCCGCCTGCACGAGGCGGTGGTGGCCGGCGAGCGCGGCGACACCGTGCTGCTGCTGGAGCACCCGAGCGTCTACACCGCGGGCAAGCGCACCGAGCCGTGGGACCGGCCGGTGGACGGCACCCCGGTCGTCGACGTGGATCGCGGCGGCAAGATCACCTGGCACGGGCCGGGGCAGCTCGTCGGCTACCCGATTCTCCGGCTGCCCGACCCGGTGGACGTGGTCGCCTACGTACGCCGCACCGAGGAACTGCTGATCGACGTGTGCGCCGAGTTCGGGCTGACCGCCGGTCGGGTCGAGGGGCGCAGCGGGGTCTGGGTGCCCGAGGACGACCGGGGGCCGGCCCGCAAGGTGGCCGCCATCGGCATCCGGGTCGCCCGGGGCGTCACCCTGCACGGCTTCTCGATCAACTGCGACTGCGACCTGACGTACTTCGACCGGATCGTGCCGTGCGGCATCCCTGACGCCGGCGTCACCTCGCTCACCGCCGAGCTGGGCCGCCCGATCACCGTCGCCGACGTGCTCCCGGTCGTCGAGCGCCGGCTGTCCACCCTGGTCGAGGTCTGAGCAGCGGGCCCCCGGCGGTGGCGCCGGGGGCCGCTGCGCTCACGGCGTCAGGCGGTGCAGGTCGCGTGGGAACGCGGTGACCTCCCGGATGTTCGCCGCGCGGACCAGGCGGGCCACGAAGCGCTCCAGGCCGATGGCGAACCCGCCGTGTGGTGGCATGCCGTGCCGGAACGCGTCCAGGTAGCCGGCGTACGGCTCGACCGGCTCCCCCCGCGCCGCCAGCGCCGCCAGGTAGTCGGCGTGCCGGTGTAGCCGCTGCCCGCCGGTGACCAGCTCCAGGCCCCGGAAGAGCAGGTCGAAGCCGTTCGAGTACGCCGGCCGCGCGGGGTCGGGGTGGGTGTAGAACGGCCGCTTCGCCATCGGGTAGCCGGTGACGAAGAGGAAGTCCGACCCGTGCTCGCGGCGGGCCCACTCCCCCAACGCCCGCTCGTGGGCGGGCGCGAGGTCCGGCTCGTCGGCGGGCGCGCCGGCGATCGCCAGCGCCTCGGTGAAGTGCACCGCCGGGATCTGCGCCGGCACGGCCGGCACCTCGACGCCGAGCGTGGCCAGTGCGCCTGCGGCCCGCTCGCACACCGTGCCCAGCATCCCGGCCAGGGTGTCCCGCAGCACGACCATCACGTCACGGTGGTCGGCGACGAAGCCCAGCTCCACGTCGAGCGACGTGTACTGCGCCAGGTGCCGGACGGTGTCGTGCGGTTCCGCCCGGAAGACCGGCCCCACCTCGTAGACCCGTTCGAAGACGCCGACCATCAGCTGCTTGTAGAACTGCGGCGACTGGGCCAGGTACGCGGGCCGGCCGAACCAGTCCAGCGCGAACACGTTCGCCCCGCTCTCCGTGGAGGAGCTGACCACCTTCGGCGTGTGGACCTCCACGAAGTCCCGGCCGTCGAGCGCGGCACGGAACCCGGCCACCGACGCCGCCGAGATCCGCAGTGCCGCGGATCGGGTGGGGTGGCGCAGCGCGGTCGGCGCGTTGTCGAGCTGGGTGGGCAGGCTCGCGGTGAGCGCCGGCCGGTACAGGTCGAACGGCGGCGGCACTGCGGGCGGGCCGAGCGGACGTACCGTCGGGTCGGTCAGCTCGACCCCGGCGGGCGCGGTGTCGTTCGCGGTGGCCGTCGCGGTGACCTCGACGATCGTCTCCTCGGTGAGTTTCTCCAGCTCGGCGCGGACGGCCGGGTCGGTGACGACGACCTGCGCCAGGCCGGTGGCGTCGCGCACGATCAGGAAGGCCACCGACTTGAGCATTCGGCGGCGGTGCACCCAGCCGGCGATCCGCACGGTCGCGCCGACCTGGGCGGGCAGTTGGTGGGACAGGGTTCGTTGCATGGCGGGCTGCTCCTCGGTCGATCGCCACGCCGTCGCCGCCCTGGGGTGGCGAAAGCGTCGCATCAGCCCCAGGGAGGTGTGGGCGAGCGGGAACCTCGCGGTGCCACCACACCTTCGCCCCCGCCGGAGCGGGGGCCTCGTTCGTCGCCTGATGACCGGGGCCAGCCGGGCGGGCTCTACTGGGCACGGGGTGACCCGCAACCGTTCTTCCCGCAGCTCGGGAGGGTCTTCGCGCACCGGCGCCAGACCGCCTCTCAGCACCGGCGGCTCTCTGCACTGGCGGGTCGGGCGCTACTCGGCTCCGTCATCGCTGTTGGCGGTGACGGTAACACCCGATCCCTGCGGCTGTGACGCCGATTTCGAGCCGTCGGTGTCCGGCGTCACAACATCCACGGCGTGACGCCGGTCGCCCGACGCACATAGATGGCGGCCGTCGGGCGTAGGCTCGTTTTCGTGACGATCGAGCACTCCGCGCCGACGACCGGCCAGGCAGCGCGCACCGCAACGGCCGCCCCCGAGGGGCGGCGTCTGCTGCGGATCGAGGCGCGCAACGCCGAGACCCCGATCGAGCGCAAACCGCCATGGATCAAGGTCAAGGCCAAGATGGGGCCGGAGTACACCCAGCTGCGCGGGCTCGTCTCACGCGAGGGGCTGCACACCGTCTGCCAGGAGGCCGGCTGCCCCAACATCTACGAGTGTTGGGAAGACCGCGAGGCCACCTTCCTGATCGGTGGCGACCAGTGCACCCGGCGCTGCGACTTCTGCCAGATCGACACCGGCAAGCCAGCCGAGTTCGACGCCGACGAGCCCCGCCGGGTCGCCGAGTCGGTGGTGTCCATGGGGCTGCGCTACGCCACCATCACCGGCGTCGCCCGCGACGACCTGCCCGACGGCGGCGCCTGGCTGTACGCCGAGACCGTCCGGCAGATCCACGCCCTTCAGCCGGGCTGCGGCGTCGAGCTGCTGATCCCGGACTTCAACGCCGTCCCCGAGCAGCTGGCCGAGGTCTTCGGCTCCCGCCCGGAGGTGCTGGCGCACAACGTGGAGACGGTGCCGCGCATCTTCAAGCGGATCCGCCCCGCGTTCCGCTACGACCGCTCGCTGGACGTGATCCGGCAGGCCCGCGCCGACGGCCTGGTCACCAAGAGCAACCTGATCCTGGGTATGGGCGAGGAGCGGGCCGAGGTCTCGCAGGCGCTGCGCGACCTGCACGAGGCCGGCTGCGAGCTGATCACCATCACGCAGTACCTGCGCCCCTCGCCCCGGCACCACCCGGTGACCCGCTGGGTCAAGCCGGAGGAGTTCGTGGAGCTGCGCGAGGAGGCCGAGGAGATCGGCTTCGCCGGGGTAATGAGCGGGCCGCTGGTGCGCTCGTCGTACCGCGCCGGCCGGCTCTACCGGCAGGCTCTCGACGCCCGCGCCGCCGCCCCGGTCGGCACCGCCGGCTGACCCGCACCCGACGCCCGGGGCCGCCGCCGCCGGGCTGAGCTGCGGCGACCCGCCAGCCCACGCCGTGCCGGAGAGCGCCGGCACTCGAATGCCCTGATCGGCTGACGGCTACCGCCGAACACTGGCGGTTGCGCGCCAATTGCCACATTCGCCCGTTATGTACAGGTGTTGGTGTCTGTGCAACGGGTGTCGCAGCCCGTCCGGCGTTCGTGGCTGCCTGAAATCCTGACCGTGCCCGCCGTCGTCGCGGGTGTCGGATATCGCCTCGCTCTGCTGGGCCACGCCGCGCCGCCGACGAACAGCGACGAGGCCACCATGGGGTTGGCCGCGCTGCACATCGCCCGGGGTGAGGGCTTCCCGGTCTGGTTCTACGGCCAGCAGTACATGGGCACGCTGGAGGCGTACCTGGCCGCACCCGTGTTCGCCCTGACCGGCGGGCCATCGCTGCTCGCCCTGCGGCTGCCCACGCTGGCGCTGTACGCGGTGTTCCTGCTGCTGGCCTGGCGACTGACACTGCGGCTGACCGGGGACCGCTGGTTCGGGCTGCTGGTGGTGGCGATGCTCGCCCTCGGCTCCGATCGGGTGGTCAAGAACCAGTTGATCGCCGGCGGCGGCTACCCCGAGATGAACGCGGCCGGGGTGGCGCTCGCCCTGCTCGCCCTGGATCTGGCCACCGGACGGCCGGGTCGGCGGCTGCGGCGCTGGGCGGCGTGGGGGTTCCTGGCCGGCCTGATGCTCTGGGTCGACCCGCTGGTGCTGGCGTACGTCCTCGCCACCGGCGGGGTGCTTGTCGTGTTCTGCCGCCGGGAACTGCGTGGAGCGGCCGGCGTGCTGCTCGGGGCCGCCACCGTGCTGGGCGCGGCCCCGCTGCTGGCGCACAGCCTGCTGACCGGGCGGATCCCCCTGCGCGCGATGATCGCCGCCAGCAGCGCGGACGCCACCACGGGCTGGGTGGAGCGGCTGCACGGCGGGCTGCTGCTCGGCCCACCGCTGGGCATGGGCTTCTGCGCGCCGGGGCGGTGCGCCACCTGGCAGCTGTGGTGGGCGCTCGCCCTGCCGGTGCTGCTGGCGGTCGCCGCCGGTACCGCCTGGCGGGTGCTGCGTCGGCCGCCCACCGCTGGTCCGTCGCCCCGGGCCGCGGCGGCCATGCGGCTGGCTCTGGTGCTGGCCGCGGTGGCCACGCTCGGCGCGTACACCGTGAGCAGCGCAGCCGGGCTCACCCCGGTGGAGAGTTCCCGCTACCTGTCCTGCCTGCTCATCTCCCTGCCGGCGCTGCTCTGGCCGGTGTGGACCGTGGCCCGGAGCGGGGGGCGGTGGACGGCCGCCCGGCCGGTCGCGCTGGTCGTTCTCGCCGCCACGGTAGGCACCGCCGCCCACGCCACCTGGCGGTCGGTGCAGACCGCCCCGGCGACCCGGGCCGCCGAGGCCCGGCACGCCGAGCTGGTGACCACCCTGCGCCATCTCGGCGTACGGCAGGTGCGGGCCGGCTACTGGACCTGCAACCGGCTCACCTTCGCCAGCGCGGAGGAGGTGGTCTGCGCAGTCGTCGACGACAGGCTGCGCCCCGGCCTCGACCGCTACCCCGCGTACCGGCGGGAGGTGGAGGGCGCGACGGCGCCGGCCTGGGTCGCGCCGACCGGGTCGCCGATGGCGGCCCGGCTCGACGACCGGCTGCGCGCCGCCCCGGACAGCCTGGACCTGGTCACGCTCGACGGCTGGCGGGTCTACCTGCCGCGCACCTGAGGGGTGAGCCGACCGCCGGCTCGCTCGTCAGCGGGGTGCGGCGGGCTCGGCGAGTAGACCGAGGCGGTGGGCCACAGCGGCGGCCTCCCCCCGGTTGGTCACGCCCAGCTTGGCGATGATCCGGGACACGTGGACGCTGGCCGTCTTCGGCGAGATGAACAGCCGCTCGGCGATCCGGCTGTTGCTGTGCCCCTCGGCGACCAGCCGCAGCACCTCCCGTTCCCGCGAGGTCAGCAGGTCGACGCCGGGCCCCGCCTGGCCCGCCCCGCGCAGGCCGACCCGGCGGGCCAGGGTGGCGGCCGCCTCGGTCAGCGGCGACGCGCCCAGCCGCCGGGCGATCTCGGTGGCCTCGGTGACCGCCGCCGCCACCTCGTCCCGCTCTCCGGCTGCGGCGGCCGCCTCGGCCAGCGCCAGCAACGCCCGGCCCAGCGGGTACGGCTGCCCGTCGGCCCGCCACGCGTCCACCGCCGTACGCCAGGCCTGCAGCGCCCGCCCGGCGGTCGCGAGCAGGGCGGTGACCTGGGCGGCGTGCGCCCGCGCGGCCGGGTGCCGAGCGGGCAGGTCGGCGGCGAGCGCCGCGACGGCGGCCGCCAACTCCCGGTCCTCGACCCGGGCGGCGGTACGCGCGACGGCGCTGAGCACCGGCCAGCCCTCGCGGGGCAGCTGCGCCAGGCTCTGGTCGGCCAGCGCGACGCGGGCCGCCCGGACCGCCTCGACCTTGTCGTCGGCGGCCAACGCCGACTCGATCCCCAGCTCGTGCAGGGGCAGCCGGTGGCTCGGCCACAGGTAGGGCCGGCCGAGGAAGGCCAGCGCCCGGTCGACCAGTTCGTAGGCGCCCGGATGGGCGCGGGCCAGCCGCAGCCCGGCGCCCAGTTGGAGCCAGTGCACCCCGGTGACGCCGGACAGATCGATCCGGGCGGCCTCCGCGCACACCGCCTCCGCTTCGTCCCACCGGCCCAGCGCGATCAACGCCTCGGCCCGGTTGCTCAGCAGGTACGCCCCGGTGGAACGGCTGATCCCCACCCGCCGCGCCTCGGCCACGCCGGCCTCGGCCGCCTGCGCGGACTCGGCGTAGCGGCCCAGCTCGCAGAGCACGTCCGATCGGTACACCATGGCGATCACCAGGGCCGGCGCGTCCCCGGCGGCGCGGGCGACCGACTCGGCCTCGTGCAGCTCCGCAAGCCCCTGCTCCAGGTCCCGGTCGCCGTGGCAGAGCAGGGCGATCCGCGTGGGCAGCAGGGCCACGTACTCGCCGAGGGCCTCGGCGTCCCTGACGGCCTCGGCGGCCACCCGGGCCGCCTGCTGCGGGTCGATCTTGATCAGGTGGGCGGCGATGTCGGCGAGCAGCTGGACCCGCTCCACGCCGGCCGGGCCGCCCGCCGCCAGCCGGTAGGCCTCACCCAGCTCGCTGCTGCCGTCGCTCTTGCCGAGCAGGGCCAGCAGTCGGCCCCGCTGGTCCAGCAGGCGGGCGGCGCGCAGGGGCGCGGCTTCGGCGTCCACCTCGTCCAGGCCGGCCCGGGTCAGGGTGATCGCGCGGCTGAAGTCGCCCGCCGTGACCGCGGCGTTCAACGTCTGCTCCAGCAGTGCCAGGTGGTCCATGCCGAGCCGGTCGGCGGCGTCGGGCACCAGTTCCCACAGCTCCAGCACCCGTTCCAGCAGCCGGCGCTGCTCGGCGTAGGCGTACCGGTCGGCGGCGGCGCAGGCGGCGGCCCGTGCGGTGACCAGGGCCCGGGGGTGGTCGTTCGCGGCGTACCAGTGATGGGCGATCTCGGCCGGGGCCCGACCCTCGGCGACCAGGTGCGGCTGGGCCTCGATCGCGGCGGCGAACCGGGCGTGCAGCCGGGCGTGCTCACCGGGCAGCAGTTCGTCGTGCACGGCCTCGCGGACCAGCGCATGCCGGAACTCGTAGTCGCCGTCACGAGCCACCACCAGCTGGGCGGCGACAGCTGCGCGCAGCGCGTCCTCCAGCTCGGCCTCGGGCAGCCCGGCGACCTCGGCGAGCAGGTGGTGGGCGAAGCGGGTGCCGCCGGCCGCGGCGATCCGCAGCACCCGCTGGGCGGGCTCGGGAAGTCGGTCCACCCGGGCCAGCAGCAGGTCGCGCAGCGTCTCGGGTAGCGCGGCGCAGCCGATCGGGTCGCCCGCGACGGTCAGCTCCTCGATGAAGAACGGATTGCCCTGCGTGCGCTCGTGGACGTCGTCGATGGCGCGGGGAGGCGGGTCGGCGCCGAGGAGGTCGGCGAGGATCGCGGCGGTGCCGTCGCGGTCCAGCCGGCCCAGCTCGACCCGCTCGACGCCGCGGGCCCGGTCCAGCTCGGCCAGGAACGGGCGCAGCGGATGCCCGCGCTGCAGCTCGTCGGTGCGGTAGGTGCTGACCAGCAGCAGTCGGCCCGGCCGGGCGGCCCGGACCAGAAAACCGATCAGGTCCCGGGTGGAACGGTCCGCCCAGTGCAGGTCCTCGATCACCAGCACCAGCGGCCGGACGTCGGCGAGTCGTTGGAACAGCTCAGCGACCAGGTCGAACAGGTAGCCGCGCGGCGCGTCGGTGAGCGGCGCGGCGGCCGGCGCGGCCAGCGCGGCGGACACCCGGCCCAGCTCCGGCAGGAGCCGGGCGAACTCCGCCTCGTATCCGGCGAAGACCTCGGCGCCGTCGGCGCGCAGCACCGCGCGCAGCGCGGCGGCGAACGGTGCGAACGGCAGGCCGGCCTCGCCCAGCTCCAGGCACTGGCCGACGAGCACCCGCGCGCCGGCGTCGGTGGCCGAGCCCGCGAACTCCTCCAGCAGCCGGGTCTTGCCGACGCCCGCCTCGCCACCGACCAGGACGGTGCTGGGTTCCCCGGCCCGGGCCCGAGCCAGCGCGGCCCGCAGCGCGGCGATCTCGCGCTGGCGGCCGACGAGGACGGAGCTGGCGGCACGTACGGTCACGGGGTTGAGCATGCCATGACGGGCCCCGCCGCCGGCCACGCCGACCGGCTGGTGACCGAGCGGCGGGGACGGCGGCGGGGTGGCCGCGGCGGCGGGTAAGGCGGTGGCGCTCACCGGCGGTCGTCGCCGGTACGCCGGATCTGCTGGCGCCGGCCCAGCCAGTTGCGCCTGCCGGGGCGGGACATCGACCGGGCGAGTCGTTCCGTCGCCGCCTCGGCGCGCAGCTCGGCGGCGTGGCTGTGGTGCAGGGCGAGCAGGAAATCTGCGTCGTTGCCGAACATCTCGGGCTCCTTCGTGGCGTCGTCATCTTGCTGTTGATGACTCTTCGCGCGAAGGCCCCACCCGGGCATGGGCACACTGCCGGATCTTCTCCGGGGCCAGCCTCCTTACGCGCCCGCCGCGGAGGCGTACGGCGACGTAAGGTACTCAGCCGACCGGCACCCGGACGCGGATCAACGGGGCGGGCGGCGCCCACTAGACTCTGCGGCATGGCAAAGCCCCAGGAGAAGGTCTCGTTCGGCCAGCGGCTGAAGCAGATCGGGATGGTGTTCCAGTTCACCGCCAAGCAGGACCGGTGGTTCGCGCCGCTGGTCGCCGCCGCGGTGCTCCTCCCGCTCGCCCTCACCGTGGTCGCGGTCATCCTCTGGAGCTGGATCTGGCTGCCGCTGGGCATCCTGTTCGCCCTGCTCGCGGTGCTGATCGTGCTGAATCTGCGGTCCAACAAGGCGATGATGAACGCCGCCGAGGGGCAGCCCGGCGCGGCGGCGCAGATCATGGAGAACATGCGCGGCGACTGGCGGGTGACCCCGGCCGTCAGCTCCACCACCCAGATGGACATGGTCCACCTGGTGATCGGCCGGCCCGGCGTGATCCTGCTGGCCGAGGGCAACCCGCAGCGGGTGCGCGGCCTGCTCGGGCAGGAGAAGCGGCGGCTGGCCAAGGTGATCGGCTCCGCCCCGCTGCACGACTACGTGATCGGGCAGGAGGAGGGCGAGCTGCCGATCCGCAAGCTGCGGACGACGCTGCTGCGGCTGCCCCGGGCGCTCAGCGGCAAGGACGTCAACTCGCTGGACAAGCGGCTCAAGGCGCTGACGGCCCGGCCGCAGATGCCCAAGGGCGCGATCCCGAAGAACATGCGACCGCCGGGCGGCTCCTTCCGCCAGTCGCGGCGCTGACCCCTGGCGTACGCCCCGAAGAGCCGGACCCCTGCGGGCCCGGCTCTTTCGCGTTGGGGTGGGCGGTCAGCGGCGGGGGGCGTCGACGATGACCGCGTCGGTGAGCCGGTCGTGCAGGCCGCGACGGTGCTCGTCCATGATCAGCGCGGGGACGACGAGGGCCAGCAGCAGACCCCGGGCCAGCCCACGGAGCAGCCCGATCCGGCCGCCGTCGTGCCAGTTCACGCAGCGGACCTTCGTGATGTACATGCCTGGCGTCTGGGCGAACAGGCCGAGGAAGAAGGCGTACAGCAGGATCAGCACCAGCACGGGGGCCCAGCCGTCGTGCACCGGGTCGGCGAAGATGTTGGCCACCAGCAGGCACAGCACCCAGTCGATGATCAGCGCCCCGAACCGTCGACCAAGGCTCGGCGGGGTGAAGGTGGGGTCGGTGGCCGGCGCTGCCGGGGCCTGCGGGTTGGTCACAGCGGTCAAGGGTATCCGTGTCGGGATCGGGGCTTCCGGGTGCCACCGCGCGCGCCAAATCGGGCCAATGACATCAAACGTCATTACAATGGTCTCGCCGGTACACCGTTCGCGGCCGACCGGGAGCGATATAGGAGCGTCGCTGACGCTCCGCGAGGGACGTAACACGGCAGAAACACCGGGGACACGGCCGGGCAACCGCCTGGCCATAGCGTCGCAAGGAGCCTAGCCACCCCGTGGACGTGCCAGGAGGACGTGTGTTCGCCAATTCCGAGGAACTGCTGCGGTACCTCAAGAACGAGGACGTGAAGTTCGTCGACGTTCGTTTCTGTGACCTGCCCGGTGTGATGCAGCACTTCAACCTGCCGGTGGAGTCCGTCAACGACGACCTGTTCACCGACGGCCTCGCGTTCGACGGCTCATCGATCCGCGGTTTCCAGGCGATCCACGAGTCGGACATGCTCCTGCTCCCGGACGTCGCCACCGCGTTCATCGACCCGTTCCGGGCGCAGAAAACCCTCGCGTTGAACTTCTTCAT
>NZ_JBSFYP010000013.1:0-128427 GCF_053599835.1 Micromonospora sp. NPDC005163 | reverse complement strand
CAGCCCCGGCAGAATGGGCGCGACCGTCCGCGCCGCACTTCATCTCACGCACTTCGAGTACCGCTACCTACCCGAATCTTGTTGAGATCACTTCAGTAGTGACCGAATGGATCTCACAAACCCAAGCCGAACGCGCCCGCGCCGAAGCAGATCTCCACACCCACTCGAGCAACCGCCCACGCCGCATGAGCCGAACCGAGATCAAAGACCTAGTCCAAGCACTCGGCGACATCGCCACCGTACTTCGCGACGCCGACCCCACCGACAAGGCCGAGGTCTACCAGCAATTAGGACTCCGGCTCACCTACCAACCCGAAACGCAAACGGTGCGCGCTGCAGTCGATCTCAGCGCGCACCGTGGGGCAATGGTTTGTGTCCGAGGGGCGACGTCGACCAGAAATCCATGATCGCCATCAACGGCGACCTGCAACTGGCACCCAGATAGCGGCAGCCGGCCGGATGCCCGTCGTTCGCCGGACGGTTCGACGGGGGACGTCCCCGACCACTGGATCAACGCCAGCGGGTCATCCGGCTCGGGTGGTTCCCGGGCCGGATGAGCCGCGGCGCGTTGCCTGGTCAGGGTCGGCTGGCTCCGCTCGAACGGGCGGTCGAGCAGTCGGAGGAGTCCGGCGTCCCGCGATTCCCGCAAGACGACTCGATGACGTGGCCGGGATGAGCGAGGTTGCCACTGGTCAGGCCGGATGCGCAGTGGTGAATCGTTCGGCCGCGTCCCAAAGTTCGCCTTCGCGCAGCGGGTCGTAGGACTCGTCGGAGGACCGGACCACCCGGCCGCGGTCGACGTAGGATCCGGTCGGTGCCTTGGTCGTGCCGAGGACGACGTCGGCGAGGTACCGCCCCGCGGCGCTGCGGCTGGTCGCGAAGGGGGTGAGGGTCATCGCCGGCATGATGCGCCGCATCGCGAACCTGGAGACGGGGTCGGCGTTGCGGGCGAGGTCGGTGCCGGGGACGAACCCCGGGTTGTAGGCGACGACGTCGATCCCGGCCGGCAGGCGGCGCGCGTACTCGTGCACGAGGTAGATGGCGGCGAGCTTGCTGGTCGAGTAGGCGGTTCGTCCGCCGGTCGTGGTGTCCGGCTTTGGGAACGCGCCCGTGCGGGCGAGGACGTCCGGCGACCGCCAGGCCGGGCCGGGCACCATGCCCATGTTGTGTTTGAAGTCACCGAAATGGGTGTCACTGACGGTGATCACGATCCGGGCAGGGAAGGCGAAGCAGTCCTCCAGCAGGCGGACGAACACGTGATTGGCCAGCACGTTGACGGCGAAAGTGGCCTCGAACCCGTCGGGCCCTTCGGTGAGCGCGTTCGTGTACTGCATGCCCGCGTTGCCCACGAAGCCGCGCAGCGGCGGCAGATCACCGCTGTTGAGCCGATCCCGGATCTCGGTGGCGGCCGACCGGACGCTCTCAAGCGAGCCGAGGTCCGCCGCGACATACGAGACCGTGCGCCCGCCCGCGCTCAATTCCGCCGACAGGCGTGCACCAGAGGACCCGCGGGCGACGACGAGCAAATGCACGTCCGGCCACTCACGAAGGATGCGCTCCGCGGCGACACGGCCGATCCCGCGACTCGCGCCGGTCATCACGATGGTGCCATTCATGGCAGGCTCCTTGCTGGCCATCAGGTGTACGCCCGGCCGGACGCAGCACCAGCGTCGGTTGACGCTTCACGATCCGCTTGGGGCGTACGTTCCTCGGGCGCCACGTCACCGTCCCACGGCGGCCGAAGTGGCGACCGGTGTGGATTCCCGGCGCTGTTGACGGCGGGCCAACGGTGTCAGCGTGCGTTGGACGATGAAGTACTCGGCCACGAGCACGTTGCCCAGGATGGACGCCCACACGCTGGCGGTGTAGATCTCGTCGAACTGCAGCGAGTTGAACGACTGCTTCAGCTGCAAACCGATGAGCAGGTAGATGCGCAAGGTCACCGCAGCGTACGTCAGGGCGTAGTTGCGGATCATCCAGACCCGGTGCAGTTGCACCTCACCGCGGCGGATGCACCGGTAGGCCATGGCCAGCGTGTACAGCCAGGCCGCCACGAGTAGGTAGAACGCGACCTGGATCGCGAAGCCGCCGAGCGTGACCGTGGCGGCGTACACGGCCGCGGCGGAGGCGATCACGACGGAGATCAGGTAGACCCGGCCCGCGATCCGGTGCAGCGTGGGCTTGCGGACGCGTAGCTGGGTGACGAACTGCAACGGCCCGATGATCAAGGCAAGGCCAGCGGGAAGGGCGTGCACGGCGAGGGACACGAAGTGCAGCGGCACGTCCTGGTCGATCGGTACGTTGCTGTTGGCCGGGTTCCCGGTCAGGTACGGCGGCACCGCATAGGCGGCGATGCCGATCGCGGACATGGCCATCAGCCCCCACAGGGCCCACCGTTGGCGGCGGCGGGCGATCTTAGAGACGGATGAAGCGGTCATGCGGTACTCCGATACTGGTGAGTGATAGGTGGCTCGTTACCGGTCAGCCGCGCCATGGCGAGCGGTTCGGTGGCGAACAGGTCGCGGGTGAGGCGTAGCCCGGCGCGGAGCCGTTGCCGGTCGGCAAGAGCCGACAGAAACGGCGGGTCCGTGACAGATGTATCGTTTGTGTCCGGCGACGCCAGGACCTCGATTCCCGGCTCGTCCAGGTAAGAAGGCGCAGGTCATCACCGGTTCTTCCAGCACGGTCGCCTCCGGTGTCCTGGAAACGGGGTGAGGGTGAGCTGGAGGCCGGTGGCGGAAATGGCTCTCGCTGCTGCGCAGCACCGCACCCGCCTGAGGCGGCGTGGCCGGGCGATCGGCGCCGGAACAGTCGGTAGGCGCAGTGACCGGCCGGGGCGGAACACCTTCATCGACCCGAACCGCTACCGCCAAGCCCTTGCGCCGACGGCACCCTGCGCCCGCCAAGGTCGTTGCGGGGTGATGACGTCTGGCCACGCCGCGGCTCCGAACATCTGGCTGAACGCCGTGCCCGATGTGGTCATCGCCGGCTCCAGACCGGTGCCGGCGTCCTGCGCCGTCATCTCGCTGCCGACCCGAGTCATTCGCCGCAGCGATCTCGGCAACCTCATGCTCAGTAAGCGTCACACCGGAAACGCTACGAAGATCAAAACCAGAAGGCTTGTACGTCCGCGCGACAAACTTTGCCCTCCGTGCAACGCCTGTCGAAGCCGCAGTGACGCCCACGATAGCCGTGACGGGCGGAGGTGTGTTTTCTCTCCCAGTGGTACGCCGCACCGCGCCGTCCCGCACCACATGTCCAGGGCCCGGTTCACTCTGGCCTGGCTGAGGCCAACCGTGCGGGTGTGGTCCTTCTGCCGTCGGCGGCGGGCGCCGGAGGCGAGCAGCCGCCACGCCGCCAGTGCCACGTGTTATCGGTTCGCCCGTTGCCAGTCGCGTGCGCTCATGCTGTACGCGGCGCGGAAGCGCCGGCTGAAGTGGGTGGCGTCGGTGAAGCCCCAGCGGCGTGCCGTCGCGGTGATCGACCGGGTGCTGGGTAGCGCTAGTTCCCGGCCGGCGGCTTCGAGCCGCTCGTGCGTGATCCACTGGGTTAGGGTGAGCGGCTGGTCTCGCCATAGGTGGTAGAGGGTGCGTACCGACATGCCGTGCGCGGCCGCGATGCGCTGCGGGCTGAGCTCCGCTTCGCCGAGGTGTTGCAGGATCCAGTGCCGAACGTGGGGCAGGCGGTCGTCGCCGGCCGGGGCGGGATCGTCGGCGGCGGCGAGGATCAGCGCGCGGACGAGGTTGGCGGTGGCATTACCGACCAGGGCCGCCGCGCCCGGTAGCCGGTCGATCGCGTCGACGTCGGCGCGCAGCTGCTGCAGATGACTGCGCAGCAGCCCGTAGGTGACCGAATCACGGTCGATACGGCGGGCGGCGCGGCGGATCGTTTCGACCGGCAGGCCCAGCCGGGCGTGGTCGACCTGTACCGCGAACGACCCGCCCTCACCGCTCCACCAGTAGTCGTACGGCGCGGTGAGGTCGACCAGCATCAGCTCGCCCACGTCGACCGTACGGATCGCGTCGTCCTGCCGGTAGTGGCCACGCCCGGCGGTCTGGATGGCGAGCGCGACCAGCTCGGGGGCGGCGGTGCGCAGCTGGGCGGGGCCGCGGGTCAGCCGCAGCCCGGAGCCTTCGTGCGCGTAAACCCGCGAGGTGGTGCCAAGCTGCCAGTAGCCGAGCCGAGCGTGGAAACCATCGGTTTCCTCGAGCTGAACACCGGACGGAACCGTGGCGTGCAGGACGGCCTCCCGCACGGCCGCGGCCCGGTCCTCCGGTGGCAGGTCACGGGTGTCCAGGTGGATGGCCATTGGTTACGACCCGGTCCGCCAGTCCCGCGGCGGCATGCCGAACGCCTGCCGGAACCGGCGGGTGAAGTGGCTGGAGTCGGCGAAGCCCCATTCGTGCGCGATGGCCGCGATCGGACGGCCGGAGGTCAGCGCGTCGCGGGCGCCCGCCAACCGCTCCGCCATGATCCACTGCTCCAGGCTGCTGTCCATCGCGGCGGACCAGATTGCGTGCAGGTGCCGTACGGAGATGTTGTGGTGCGTGGCGATCCTGGCCGGGGTCAAATCGGGATCGGTCAGGTGTGCCCGGATGTACCGGGTGATCCTGGCCGGCAGCGTGTCGTGCATAGCCTGCCGGTGCGCGGCGCCACCCTGAGCGGCCAGGAGGAAGGCGCGGGCCAGATCGGCGGTCGCAGCGCCGACCGCCGCCGCGGCCGGGGACGTCGACAGCCGCTCGGCGTGGTTCACGACGTACGAGACATGCTCCCGAAGCAGCCCGAGCAACGGGTTGGCCAGGAAGGTCCGTCCCGCGAGCTGGATATGGTCGACGCCGAGCCCGAATGTGCCGAGGTCGAACCCGACCGACCGGGTACCGCCGTCACCGACGCGCTGGTAGTCGTGCTCGCCAGTGAGGTCGGTCATGAGCAGGTCGCCCCGGCCGAGTTCGCGCTCCTGTCCGAAGCCGCGGCTGCGGCCCCATCCCCGCTCGTGAACAGCGAAGCTGACCTGGTCCGGCGGCCCCAGCCGGACGTGCCGTGCGGTCTGTGTGAGCCGCATCCCCGTGCCGTGGTACGAGAAGGCGTGCGCGCCCGCGCCGAGCGGCCAGAACTCGACGTGGGCCCGGACGGTTGGCCCGGGATCCTGCAGGCTGACGTCCACCGAGCCGCAGCCGACCTCGGTCGAAGAGAGGATCGCGTCGAGCCGCTCACGCTCGGCGAGGTCGTCGGTTTCCAGGATCACGGGCACGTCTGGCAACCTATCCGAGCCGTATCTCATCTTTTGTTGCGGGTTGTCGGTCACTGGTGCAGGACGACGTGCAGGACCGCGGTCGCCTGCGCGACAGCGGCCTTCGCCGCGTGTGTATCGTGCAGGGCGTTGAGCATCACGAAGTCGTGGATGACGCCCTGGTACCGCACGGCGGTCACCGGCACGCCCGCGTTCCGCGGTTTGGCCGCGTACGCCTCGCCTTCGTCACGCAGCACGTTCGCGTCGGCCGTGATGACGAGCGCCGGCGGCAGTCCGCGCAGGTCGTCGAGGGCCGCCCGTAAGGGCGAGGCGGTGATCTGGTTGCGTTGCTTCTCGTCGGTGGTGTTCTGGTCCCAGAACCACTGCATGCCGTCGCGGCGCAGGAAGTAGCCCTCGACGAAGGTGTGGTACGACTCGGTGTCGAAGGTCGCGTCGGTGACCGGGTGGAACAGCACCTGCTGGGCGAAGGAGACGTCGCCGCGCTCCTTGGCGAGCAGGGTCAGCGCCGCGCTCATGTTGCCGCCGACCGAGTCGCCGGCGATCGCGATCCGGGAGGCGTCGAGGCCGTGCTCGCCGTTGTGGGCGACGACCCACGTCGCCACGGTCCAGCACTGCTCGATCGCCACCGGGTGGCGCACTTCGGGAGAGCGGTCGTGCTCGGGGAGGACCACCGTGGCGTTGGCGCCGATCGCCAGGTCGCGCACGAGCCGGTCGTGGGTGTGCGCGTTGCACAAGACCCAGCCGGCGCCGTGGATGTAGAGGATCACCGGCAGGTCGCCGGTGGCGCCCTTGGGCCGTACGATCTGGGCCACACATAGAGGCGCTCTAGCGTCTCCCGCCCGCGTCCAGGTCTCCGGACGGCACTGATGCTCCTATGACGCTGCTATGTCCTGTCAAGCGTTGATGGGGTTGGGGGGACTGCCCCGGGTTTGGTTGACCCGTGGGGTTGAGTGGTTCAGGCCGCGTGTGCGGGCCTGTTGATTGTCTCAAACTCGATGGGCGTGAGCCGTCCGAGGCGTCGTTGCCGCCGGCGGCGGTGGTAGGTCCGTTCGATCCAGGTCACGATGGCCAGGCGTAGCTGGTGGCGGGTGTGCCAGCGTTGCCGGTCGAGGACGTTGCGTTGCAGCAGGGCGAAGAACGACTCCATCGCGGCGTTGTCGCCGCAGGCGCCGACGCGGCCCATCGAGCCGACCAATCCGTTGCGGTGCAGCGCTTTGACGTACTTCCGAGACCGGAATTGACTGCCGCGGTCGGAGTGCACAATCGTGCCGGCCGGGCTCCGCAGCCGGGCCGCGTTACGCAGTGCCGCGACGGCCAGGGACGCCTTCATCCGGGTGTCGATGGAGTAGCCGACGATCCGACCGGAGTACACGTCCTTGACCGCGCACAGGTACAGCTTGCCCTCGGCGGTGGGGTGTTCGGTGATGTCGGTCAGCCACACCCGGTTGGGCGCGTCGGCGGTGAAGCGGCGTTGCACCAGGTCGTCGTGCACCGGCGGCCCGGCCCGCCGGGTCAAACCCTTCTTCTTGGCGAACACCGACCAGATGCGCTGCTGTGAGCAGAGCCTGGCCACCCGGTTCGGGCCGGCGGTGATGCCGTGGGCGGGTAGTTCGTCGGCGATGAACCGGTACCCGAACGCCGGGTCGTCGGCATGGATGTCGAGGGCGGCGTTGATCAGGTGCGCGTCGTCCCAGTCCCGCTGAGAGACCGGCTCGGCGCGCCACGCGTAGTAGGCCTGCTTGCTGAACCCCAGCACCCGGCAGGTCACCGCGACGGGGATCCCATCCGCGGCCAGGTCACCGACCAGCGGGTATGTCATTTTGGGGAGATCTCTTTAGCGAAGTAGGCCGCCGCCCGCCGCAGGATCTCGTTCTCCTGCTCCAGGACCTTGTTCCGCCGACGCAGCTCACGCAGCTCAGCGGACTCGCTACTGGTGGTCGCGGGACGGACGCCGTCCTCGACGTCGGCGAGCTTGAGCCAGCGGTGCAGACACGACTCGGAGATCCCGAAGTCCTTCGCGATCTGCGACAGGGGCGCCTCGCCCTTACGGGCGACCGCGACCACGTCACGGCGGAACTCCGGCGGGAACGCTTTCGGCATGACAGACATCCTTCCAGCGAGGAACGCATCCTCACAGGTCAGGAGTCAACCGAACCGGGGGCAGTCCCTGGCCCCGTTTGCTGCCGTTCTGCGCAACGCACAGATCGGCGGTCACCCTAAGATGCGACGGCAGATGTTGGGTGCCGTGATGCGGCGCGAGCATCAACGCGTAGTGGGCAGGGTTGAGGTCGGTTCTGGCCAGCCAAGACAGCACTGGTGGGCCGGCGTCGCCGAAGACAATGAGCCGACCCGACGCGGCGGCAGCGGGTGTCGGCGGCGCTGGCCACCTGCCGTCCCGGCGCTTGGGTCGAGGTGGATGATCTGTTTGCCTCGATGCGTGATACGGGCCTTTCGCCCACGGTTGCGCGCAGTGATCGGGCGCTGTGGAAGCTCTACCTGGTTGACGCTCAGTACGGCAGTCTCGGCTACGCCGGATTCGGTGAGTGGGATATCCTGGAGGGCCGGTACACCCTTGCGGTCATCTTCGAGTACGCGGCCACGCTGGGCCTCGTTGACGTCGCCTATGACGGGCCAGTCGGTGCGCGCGACGACTACCACGGCAACTGGGGCGCCGACGACCTCGACTACCTGAGCCGCTACGACGGGCTGCGGGCGCTGCGTCTCACCGGGCTCGGTGCGTATGCCCTCGG
This sequence comes from Micromonospora sp. NPDC005163, assembly GCF_053599835.1. Classification (NCBI taxonomy): domain Bacteria; kingdom Bacillati; phylum Actinomycetota; class Actinomycetes; order Micromonosporales; family Micromonosporaceae; genus Micromonospora; species Micromonospora sp. NPDC005163. The sequence goes on along the minus strand of NZ_JBSFYP010000013.1, from coordinate 120,426 downwards.
CCTGACCGGGTCGTACCGGCCGCCGGCGGACGCAGCGCCGATCCGTAACCTGAAGGTCTTGTCCAATCTGGATGTGGTCGCCACCGGCGAGCTGAGCCCGGCCGACCGCCTCGTCCTCGACGCCTATGCGAAACGGACCGCCGAACGGGTCTGGACGCTGACCACGGACAGCGTACTCGCCGCCGTCGCCGCCGGTCGCAGCGCCGACCAACTCCGCGACTTCCTGGCTGGTCGCCTGGCGCAGCCCAAGCTGCCCGCCGCTCTGCTGGTGTTGCTCGACGACGTGACCGCCCGGGCCGGGCGACTACGCGACCTCGGTCAGGTGCGTCTGATCGAATGCGCCGATCCGGCACTGGCCGCACTGATCCATCACGACCGCCGGCTCCGGCCGCTCTGCACTGCGATCGGTGAACGGCACCTCGCCGTCCCAATGGAACAGGAACCGGCCTTCCGCCGGGCGTTGCAGGCGCTGGGTTACGCCCTACCCGTTCGATGAGCCCGAAAATGATCGGCTCGCTACCGACATGGCGGTTCGATAACCGGATCGCCGTGCCCGGCTCGCTGGCATCGTCGTCGAGCCGTGGGGGTGTCCCTCGGTCCGGTTGGTAACGTGCGTGGTTTGGTGGCCGTCGGGCCGCGAGGAGGCCAATGGGCAAGAACAGTCGTGAGCGGCACAAGGCCAAGCGGAAGGCCGCCGAGGCGGCTCAGCGTCGGCGGGCCGCCGGGACCTCTGGTCATGATGACCTGCAGGGCCTGTTCGGCGGGCCGCACATGCCGTCCGAGCGTCAGCTCGCGGAGCAGATCATCGATCAGGCGGTGCATGCCCAGCACCGCGACGAGACCGCCGAGCTGGACCGCTGCCGCGCCCTGCTGACTGCCGGTCCCGGCGGGACTGCCGGCATCCAGGTCGTCAACCGGGCCTTGCTGGCCTATCTGCTCCGGCAGGTCGAGCACGCCTGGCGGCGCGGTTGGCAGCCGGCCGAGCTGGTACGGGTGGCCCGCCGCGAGTACGGCACCCGTCACGGTCGGCTCATGGTCGACGCCGTCGCGGCGCAGATGCGTAGCTATTCCACCGCGACCGTCGATCCGCGGTGGCAGTCGCAGCTGACTGCCGTCGACGCGCGGGTGTGGTGGGAGCACGACGATCACTATCTGACGGTCTGGGGCGAGCGGCAGGGCCTCGACCGCGGCGGTGTGATCGCCACCATGATCGAGGTGCTCTGCCTTCTCGCGACGCTGCCGCTGATCGAGCCGGTCGGTCCGATGCCGGGCACCGCCGGGGCCGCCGCGGTGACACCGCCGGTCGATCTTGATCAGCGGATGCTCCATCGGGTTCGGGCGTTGCTGGCGAAGGCGGAGTCCACCGACTTCTCGGAGGAGGCCGACGCGTTCACGGCGAAGGCGCAGGAGTTGATGGCCCGGCACCGCATCGATCACGCCCTGCTCGCCGCGACGACGGGCGAACGTGACCAGCCGGTCACCCGCAGGGTGGGCATCGACAATCCGTACGAGGCGCCGAAGACGCTGCTGCTACAGGTCGTCGCAGAGGCCAACAGCTGCCGGGCGGTGTGGATGAAGCGGTTCGGCTTCACCACCATCGTCGGCTTTCCGGCCGATCTGGAGTCGACCGAACTGCTGTTCACCTCGCTGCTCGTGCAGGCGACGAGGGCGATGACGCAGGCCAAGCCGAGCACCGACCAGTACGGACGCAACACGACCCGCTCGTTCCGGCAGTCATTCCTGACCGCGTACGCATCGCGGATCGGTGAACGGCTCGACGCCGCCACCGAGGGGGTGGACCGGGAGATGAACGCGTCGGCGGACGCCGCCCAACTGCTGCCGGTCCTCGCCGCACGCGACGACGCGGTGCGCGATGCCTTCGAAAAGCAGTTCCCCGAGCCGACCCAGCACGCGACGGCCATCAGCAACCGGGCGGGCTGGGCGTCGGGCCGGGCCGCGGCCGACCGGGCTTCGCTGCATGGGCGGCAGGCCGTCGCACCCGGATGATCGGCTGGTGCGCCGGAACGTGATACCTGGCACAGATCTGGCTCCGAAGCCGCGATCCCGCTGCGAGTCAAGGTTGACGTGATCGCGGCCCGTCCGATTGCCTCGTCGACGGAGGTCGACTACCGTCGCGACCTGGGTAGGCAGAGTGGGAGCGGGCCACCGGTGATGGTCGCCGACTGGTTCGCATGGTGGTACCTCCGGCCCACCGACAGCTCTTGAGCTGGGCAAACGCGAAAGCGGATGTGGCGGTGCACGAACCCTTTTCGATCAGGGTTGCTGCGGTTTTGGGGCTGAGCAGACACCGGACCTGGTAGCGGCTCAGGGCAGTGGCCGGTCCGGAGACGCGGCCGACGTGCGTCATCCAGGCAATGATGACGTCGCCACACCTCTGCCGCTGCCTGCGTCGAGATCAGGTGCGTGGATTTGCCGCCGATCGGGCTGTTCTCGACGCTGGCCGAGTCACGGAGCCCACCAAGCCCGCTTATTCTGCCCTGAATCATTAGAGTACGTGAGGGACCTCTTGAGTGTTGCAAGCCGCTCAGGCTTCCGCTTCTGTCGATGAGCGGATGTCTATGCCTGCGCGCTCTCCGGCGGTTCGACGCGCTGCTGTGCTGGATGGCGACGCTGGCCGTCGGGTAGATCGGCCTGCCGCTGGTCTGATCGAAATGACTCAACGGGACCGGTGCGTCGGTTATTCGGTATCGCCTGGATGGGAACGGATGTCAGGCGGATCAGGGTGATGCCGTAGGCGACGATCCACACGACCCAGATCAGCCAGCTGACAAGGCCGAGGAGACCGACCGGACCGGGGTCGTCGATGACCAGGGGGCTCAGCACGGCCGAGCCGAACTGGAGTGCGGCGGCCAGCAGGCCGATCCCGCTGTGCCAGCGGCGGATCAGGCCGGCGCGTCGGCCGCTGATGGACAGGCCGGTCATGGCCAGTGCCAGGAAGGTGCCGTTGAAGATGAACAGCGCGTTGTGCAGTGCCCAGAGTCCGGCGATCGTGCTGCTGTCCTGCGCGGTCGTTGACGCGAGCGCGAGCCGCGTGGCCATCACGCCGCTGAAGGTTATGTTCTGCAGGATCACCCCGGCGAATCCGACCAGAGACCAGGCTGTGCCTTGCTCGCGGTCGGATCGCCACAGCACGGAGACCGCGCCGGCGCCGAACAGGGTGGCCAGCACCCAGGCGATCGGTGCAAGTGCTGACGCGAGGCCGACGGTGTTCTGTTGGGTGGTGAAGAACTGGACAACGTCGTTGGTCTCCGCACCGGTGTGGGGCAGGCCGGCTGGTACCAGGAAGGCGTTGATGGAGACGATCAGGATGGCGAAGCCGAGTCCGGCGAGTCCGGCGATCCGTGAGAACGTCCAGGTGCTTCGTTCGACACCGAGTTTACGTGACATGTATTCAATATAAGTTCCGGAAACCGAAGGGGGCAAGCCATGACCGCCGAGGCAGGCAGGCGCAGGTACGAGTCGCTGCGCCGGGCGGCGCAAGCGGCAGAGACCAGGGGTGAGATCGCCAGCGCCGCTCGTCGGCTGTTCCTCTCCCGGGGCTGGGCGGCGACCACGGTACGTGACGTGGCGCGGGAGGCCGGGGTCTCGGTGCCGACCGTCTACGCGGTGTACGGGAACAAGACCGGGCTGACCCGAGCCCTGGCCGACGCGGCAGACATCGCCGCGGATCCATCGCAGTCGCTCGCCGAACTGGAAGGGGCCGAGAACGATCCGGTGCGGCAGCTCGCGGCGATGGCCGGCTACGACCGGCGCCTCTTCGAGCGCGCCGGTGACGTCATCACGCTCGTGCGCGAGGCGGGCCGCACCGAGCCCGACCTGGCGAGCGTCTACCGCGACGGCCGTCAGCGGGGGGACGAAACCAGGATCCAGGTGTTCTCGTCGTGGCCGGGCGGCGTTCTCCGGCAAGGATTGGACATACCGTCGGCCGTCGATATCTACGCGGCGATCTGCAACATCGACGTCTACACCACACTGACCGACGAACGCGGCTGGCAACCCGATCAAGTCGAACGCTGGTGGACCGAGGCCCTGGCCCGCGAACTCCTGACCTGAAGTGTCATGAGGCGCCTCATTTCAGGCCGTCCTGGTACGGAAGATTACGAGGTAGACGACGACCACTAAGGCCACGCCACCTCGTCCCACGGGCACCGCATCCAAAGCCGGGCGGGTACTGACCGCGCCTGGCCGTCGGCAAGCCGGTCGCACTTGATCCGGTATCCGCTTCTGTAATCCCCTACACCACAACGGATCCCGTCGACTCACTTCACGTAGTCAACGGGGTAACCCAACACTCTCTCAGCCGACCGTGGCGACCGAGAGAGCGACGAGCAGGAAGGCCGCGAGATAGGCCCACGAACGGTATCCCTGAAACCACTCCCAGCGGTTACGGCGCTCTTGCCAGCGCTCCGGAGGGAAATCCTTGTCCCAGCGCAGTGTGGACAGGTTGATCGGCACGTTCACGACCACGGTCGTGACGATGCCCGTGGCCCAGGTCGCGGCCGCAACCCAACGCAACACCTCGGGCAGCCCCGCCCCATCAGGGCGGGCCGCGTAGCTGATAGCCAGCACGAGCGAAGCCGTCATCAGCACCGGCATCACAATGCCGAAGGTACGCAGCAGACCCTGTTCGACCAGGATGTGGTCACGCGGCGCCAGACGCTTGACCACCGGATGCACAAAAGCATAGGAACCGAACTCGGCGCACGCCGTGAACCCCAGCACCGCGACGGTGGCGAACATCAGCACGTCCATCCCCGGTCCTCTCATCGTGCCGGTCTGCACAGTGTCACGCCCCAAGCGGCGAGCTGCGCCGCAGCATCCGCGGCGTGACACCGCACATGAGAAAGCACGGCTGGAGCCGATCGCCGCGATCGCTAGTGCTCCCGCCGAAGTGGCTGATCGGCAGCCCACGTCTCGCGAAGGTTATTGATTGATTGATAACATGTCAACCATGGGCCAGAAACGAGTCTCCTCGTCCCAGCGGCGCGCTTCCGTGCTCGCTGCGGCGATCCGGATCTTCGGCAGCAAGGGCTTCGCCGCAACCACCACGGCAGACATCGCCCGCGAGGCCGCCGTGAGCCAGCCATACGTGGTGTCCCTGTTCGGCAGCAAAGACGCGCTCGTCCGAGCCGCGATCGAGCACGCGCTCGACAGGGTGGTCGAGGTGTTCGAGCAGACGATCGACGACGACGCACCTGGCGACCTCGCACCGCGTATCGGTGTCGCCTACCTTCAACTGTTCAAGGAGCAGGGATTGCAACTCTGCCTCGCGCACGCCTTCACCGCCGGCACCGATCCGGAGATCGGGCCACTCGCCAGAGACGGCTTCCTCCGCGTCTACCAAGTGCTCGTCAACCACGGCCATCTCACACCCGAACAAGCCAGTCAGACCCTCGCCGCCGGCATGATGGCCAACGTCATCCTCGGCTTACGTCTGGCCGACGACTATGACCGTGAACCCGTAATACGCGAACTCCTCTCGGCGACCTACCCGAGCAATGTCGAGCTCCTCCGGACCGTCACCGGTGCCTACGATGGCGTCGCCCCTCTACAAGGTGGGGCCGGCGTTTGATCCGCTGGTACTCGTCCTTCTGGTGAGGTGACAAGGCGTAGTCAAAAGTAGCCATCCTGGTGGCAAGGGCGGTCCGCCCGACGGCGGGCGGTCCTGTCTGTCGTACGTTGATGATCGCCGGGTGAGTGCACCATCGACTGCTCGATCGTCACCGGTAGTCAATCTGGATCCACGCGCCCTCAGCTGCCTACGATGCCCCGCTGACGAACGGCCGAAACTGATACAGCAGGTCCCTGAGCTGCGGGAATGCGGTTCGTTTTCTGCCACATCCGGTCCACCATGCAAACGCCCTGCTCAACCATGCTGTCGGCGACCCGGGCGAACCGCGTCGAGGTCCGGGCCGGCGCCGTCAGTCCGCACTGAGTCCGCAGCGGCACGACCCGCCGCCCGGTCCAGGCGGTCCGCCACCTGGTCCAGATCGTCCTCGAACAGGTCCGCGTACACGTCCAGCGTCATCGCCGCCGAGGCGTGCTCGAGCATCCGCTGGACCGCCTTCACGTTGGCGCCCTCGGCCACCGCGAGACTGGCCGCCGTGTGCCGCAGCTCGTGCGGTGCCAGGCCGGCGCCGGCCCGGCCCCGGCCTGCTGGCGACCTCCGGCCGGCATCGGCCGGGCCGGCCGGCCACCCTGACGGACGACCAGGACGCAGAAGACCTCGGGGCTCCGCCCCGAACCCCGGCCCTCCTCAGAGATGCCGACGAGGAGATCAGCTTTTGAACTCGCCGTTTACAACACCACCTCCACCCACCCTTTGTGGTCTACCGCCGAACTGGCTACCGCCGTATGGCGCTTTCACCGAGGATTCGTACTCTCATGGCCATGAAAACCCGCACTCCTGCACTGGTGGCCGTACTCGGCGCGTCTGCCGCGATGCTGCTGGTGGTCGTCGGGTTCGTCGCGGCCGCAATCCTGTCCGGCAGCGACGATCCGGCCGAGGTGAGCGCGTGCCAGGAGTCGGTGCACGCTGGGGAGGTGAAGGTCCGTACCGACCGCTGGGATCCGCCGGAGGAGATGCCGGATCTCGGCGATTACCCTGAGGTTCACTGGCAAGTACGCGCGTTGGGCAACCCATGTACCAGAGTGCCGGGTCCGACGGACTGGGCGTACCAGGGTGTGGTCAAGCTGCGTCCGGAGGACGCGCGGCGATTGGCGGAGCGATACGAGTTCGTGCCGTACGTATCTGTCAAGCTTGATGAGCTTCCGCACTCCAGCACCCCTTCGGACGCGTGGCTCGCTCTCGTGCCGTTCCTGCCGGCGGAGCCGCGGTGGTTACACAGCAGGTTGTACAACGAGGGGAATCCGTCGACGCGGTGGCGGGTCGCGTTCCTGGATGTCGAGCACCAGACGCTCTTGTTCATGCTGAACGACCATTAACCTGTCTGGTCCCTATGGTCAGCGTGCTGTGCCGGGGTCGGGGGTAGCCCGGCACCCGGAGCAGATCGGCAATCATCTCGTTGCCTGCATCGATGGCCTGCTGTTCGACCGGCTGGCCGGGCGGGCGCCAGCACCGCCCGGCCACCCGGAACAGCCCCGGGCCTGCTCCACCTCGAGGTGCCGGATCGCTGCGGCCGCCTCGGACAGCGGGTCCGTCCTACACGAGGGACGCCCCCGAGACTGCGCTCTCCGGATCTTCGCAAGAGGAGCGCGGGGAATCCGCCGAGGGTTCCCCGCACTCCGACTCCAGGAAGGGTCAGCCTCTGACCTCTTCCGCGACCCTGGCCTGTGTGAAGCCGAGGTCGCCTTCGGTGCCCGGCGTCCGGGCATCCACCAGTTGGCCTTGCCGCACAGTTCCATCACCGCGGGGACGAGGACCATCCGGACGATGGTGGCGTCGATGAGTACGGCGACGGCCATGCCCAGACCTCCCTGCTTGACCGCGACGTCGTGGCCGAGCAGGGAGGTCGTGAAGACGGCGATCATGATGGCGGCCGCGGCCGTGATGACCTTGGCGGTCCGTGCCAGCCCGCGAGTGACGGCCATCCGGGTGTCGCCGGTGCGCTCGTACTCCTCACGGATCCGCGAGATCAGGAAGACTTCGTAGTCCATCGACAGGCCGAACAGGACCGGGAACATCATCATCGGCACCCAGGTCGTGATCGGCATTTCGGTGGGGAAACCGAGGGCCGAGCCGAGCCATCCCCACTGCACGACCGCGACGAGCACGCCGTAGGCGGCGCCGATCGACAGCAGGTTCATCACGGCGGCCTGCAGCGCGATCGTGACCGACCGGACCAGCGCGATCAGCAGCACCACGGACATCGCGATGACGACCGCGATCATTAGGGGCAGGCGCGAGCCGACCTCGTCTGCGTTGTCGATCGTGGCGGCGTTCGGGCCGCCGACGTAGACCCCTTCGCCGCCGGGCGCCTTGGGCAGCACGTCGTCACGGAGTTGGTGCACCAGGTCCGCGGTCGCCTCGTCCTGGTATCCGGTCTTAGGGAAGGCTATGAAGGTGGCGGCCTGCCCGTCCTCGCTGATCCGAGGCTGCGTGGCGTAGGCGATGCCCTCGGTCTTGCTGACCGCTTCGACGACGGGACGCAGATCGGCGTTCTTGGAGTCGACCTCGGTGGCGAAGATCAGGGGTGCGCCGTAGCCGGGACCGAAGCCCTCGGAGACGATCTTGTGTGAGGTGTAGCTGCTCCTGTCGTGGGGCTGGACACTGGCGTCGGGCAGGCTCAGCCGCATCGACAGCATGGGGGCGGCCAGCACCAGCAGGACCGCGCCGGCCAGAACCGCGGCGACCAGCGGCTTGCGCTGCACCACGCCCGCCCAGCGCTCGGCGGGAGTGCGGCGCTCCCGAGACGGGACACCGTCGGCCCTCTGCTTGCGGGACGTGCGACGGGGCAGGCGCAGCGAGTTGATCTTGTGGCCGGTGAAGCCCAGGAACGCCGGCAGCAGGGTCACTGCGGCGATCATCGTCACCAGCACGATCACCGACGTGGCGACGGCCACTCCGGTCATCAGCCTCTGTCCCATGACGATCAGGCCCAGCAACGCGATCACAACGGTCGTGCCGGCGAACAGCACCGCGCGTCCTGCGGTGGTGATGGCCTTGACAGTGGCGCTCTCGGGCTCATCGCCGTCCTGCAGGCTGTCCTTGTACCGGGTCAGGATGAACAGTGCGTAGTCGATGCCGACACCGAGCCCGATCATCGCGGCGAGGATCACAGTGAAATCCGGCGAGGGGACCACGTGCCCCACCAGCTTCATCAGGGCGATGCCGGCGATGATCGCCAGCAGTGCGGTCACGATCGGCAGGCCCATCGCCACCAGTGACCCGAAGGCGATGAACAAGATCACCGCTGCCGCCAGGACGCCCACGCTCTCGGCCGGACCCTGCGGAGGTGTCTCGGCCTTCGCTGCCTGGTCCCCGCCCAGCCCCAGCGTCACGCCGTCACCGGAGGCTTCCTTGACCGTGGTCACCAGGGGCTCAACGGCGGTCTTCTTCACCTCCTTGTCGGTCAGCGGGATGGTCGTACGGGCGATACGACGATCCTTCGTCACCAGATCCTCGTCCTGATACGGCGAGGTCACCGGTCCTGTAATGGGTGAGGCGTCCAGATCGGCGATGACCTTCTCGATCTTCTGCCGGGCGGCGGGGTCGTCGATCCCCTTCTCTGCCTTGATCGCAAGAGTCAGCGTGTCCCCTTGCTGCTCGGGGAAGTGCTTCTCGATCAGAACCTGCGCCCTGGCGGAATCGGAGTCTCCACCGGAGAAGTCGTTGTCGGAGGCGGCGCCGAAGCCGAAGCCGACGATCGCCACGGCGATGACGCCGACGATCCAGGTCAGGAGGACCAGGCGACGGCGCCGGTAACAGAACCGGGCTAGTCCCGCCAGAGCCCCATCCGTACGGGAAGTCTCGGTTGTCATCAATCTCTCCTCAAGTCGTTGAGTGTTGCACTCGATCGGTGTTCATTCCGGCGCCGAAAATGCGTGTTAGCAGAACCGCTGTTTCCCGTGGTGCGTTTCGCAGCGGGGCGAGAGTCACCGACTCGGCGAGCTCTTCCAGCACCGTGTTGATGACGTCCAAGTCGGCAGGGGAGAGGGATGGGGCTCGACGGGCCAGCCGATGCAGTTCGGCGTCGATGATTGTCCGGGTGTGCCGGTGGACCAGGACAAGGAGATTCGACTTGAGATCGTCCGCGCACCCACCGGGCTGAGGAGCGGCGCGGGCTGGATCAGTGGCCATGGCCCGAGATTCCGCCGTGCGGGCCGCCAAATGGCGTCGTGACGCCGTCGTAGTGCAGTCGCAGCATCATGCCCTGATGCGCGTGGGGCAGGTTGTGGCAATGGTTCATCCAGATTCCGGGATTCGTAGCGCGGAACGAGACCTCCCATTTCTCGCCTGGCCGGACGTCGAAGGTGTCCACCCACAGCGGACTGCCCGTCGACGGCGTTCCGTTCCTGGACAGGATCAGCACGGGATGGCCGTGCAGGTGCCAGGGGTGCGTTTCCAGGCTTCGGTTGACGACGGTGAACCGGACGATGTCGCCTTTGGCGACGAGCTGATCGGGGACGGAGGGGTGGCCTCGGCCATTGACGGTCTGCGCGTACGCCGGTCGGCCGTCGACCATGGCCACTCCGCGGTCGAGGACCATGGTGAAGTGCCGGTCGGCATTGCGGGTGTCGAAGGGCACGGCGGTCGGAGCTCCGTACCGCAGCAGGTCCAGCTCCGGCAAGTCGGACGTGTCCTCGACGCGCGCTTCACCGGGGGCATCGCCATGCGGCCGCATGCGCAGTCCGCCGTCACGATCGTCGTCGACAACGAGTGCCACGGACGTGTCCGGCATGAGGAACACCAGGTCGTATCGCCCGCCTGCGGGCAGGTGCAGTCCGACGCCGCTGACCTCCCCCGGCTGGTTGAGGTCTCGGCCGTCGACGGCCGTGATCCGGAACGGGGTTCCGGCGAGGACGATCCGGTGCGGATCCGAGTCGGTGTTGATCAATCGCAGCCGCACGGGTGTACCGGGTGGTGCGGGGTGTTCGGTCTGGCCGTCTCTGCCTGCGATCACGACGGTGCCGTCGAAGGTGTGCACGGGCAGGGTCAGGTCCACCTGCTCCGCCGCAGAGTGCTCGTCGGCTCGCCGTCCGTCGCGCGGTTTCACGACGAGGGTTCCGTACAGCCCCTTGTGTACGCCGACGTGGGACGCGTAATGGGTGTGGTACCAGTAGGTGCCCACCTGGTCGGCGCGGAACCGGTAGACGAAGTCCTCACCGGGTCCCGCGGCCATCTGGGTCACACCCGGCGCGCCGTCCTCGCCGCACGGTACGTCGTAGCCGTGCCAGTGCAGGGTCACGCCGCCCTCGATGTCGGCGTTGCGCAGCCGCACTTCGATCAGGTCACCCTGGGTCGCGGTGATCGCCGGACCCGGGACCTCGCCGTTGTAGGTCCACGCGTCGATCTCTCGTCCGGACGGGAGCCGTACGGTGGCCTTCTTCGCGGTGAGCACGTGCCGCCGCACGGTGCCACCCGGTGCCGGTGAGCCGGAGCCCCGTAGGTCGGCCACCGACACGGCCGCTCGGGACGAGCGTCCCGGGCCGCCTCCCCTGCTCACCGATTCGGCGGGGAGGAACGACAGCCCAGTGCCGGCACCGGCCGCGGTCACCACGACCGCGCCACCGGTCCAGCCGAGGAACCGGCGGCGCGAGATCGCGCGTCGACCCTCCGGTGCCTGAGCGACGCCCGCACCAGCGGCGTTCCCGGTGGGCGGCGCGATCACCCGCGCGGTCAGCAACGCGCCGGCGCACACGAGTGAGATCGTGATCAAGGCCGTGCTCACGGTGAGCGGGTACCCGACCAGGAAGGTCACCACAAGACCGGCCAGTGCCGCGTAAGCCGCAGTGAACACCGAAACCACGCCGTCTACCGACGCTCCGTCGCCTCGCCCCCGTCTCGCCGCGAGCAGTTGTGGGCCTACGAGCAGCACGGCGACGGCCCCGGCGACCCCCAGCATCGGCAGCCCCAGTAGCACCTTCTCCTGTACGAACCACCAGCCCCGGCCGGCCAGTATCGCCACGCTGACCACCCGGGCCAGCGTCACGAGCACCGCCGCGACGAGAACGGCGAGCGCCAGCCGGGTTCGCCGGAGCGCCAGCATGACGCCGGTCGCGAACCACGCCGCGACGCCCAGCAGCGCGACGACGTGGTCCAGGACGATCAACAGCCTCGTGCTCATGGCGCCTGTCGCGTGGGTGCGGCCGGCCCGGACAGCTGCCTGGCCTGGCGGACGATCATCCCGGCCATCGCCAGGATGGCGAGACCGTTGACCGCGTGCAGACCGAAGACGAGCCCGCCGGCGGTCGAGCTGCCGCCGGTGCCGTTGAGCGCTGTGGCGATCCCCTTGATCACGAACTCGACAACCGCGAGCCCCGCGACCAGGCCGCTCATCCCGATGAGCCGCCCGGGCATCCGGGCTGTCGCGGCGACGATGGCCACCAGGACCGCGAGCAGGACAATTCCGCCGCCCAGCGCGCGGTGCGGTTGGAAGGACTCATCGTTGGGTGCCGTGTCGAACGCACCGCTGGCGGCCAGGAAGAACTGCGTGACGACGGCCAACATCTGTAGGGCCGCCAGGCCGGCGAAGAATCTACGCATGGTGCGCTCCTCGAAGTGGGTGGGGGTGATCGCTCATGGCGGCGATCATCGCGCCGGGGAGGCTGCCGTGGCCTCGGACAGCGGGTGGCAGCGTCTACGCAATTGGCCGTAGACGACCTCGTATCTCACTACGCCCGCCGGCGTAGCAGGTCGCGCGTCTGGGCCCAGATTCGCCTGTGGACGAGAACCGTAGGATCGCTGCATGGAACAGCGTGCCGTGTCGTTCTCCCTGCGGGTGGTGGCGCAGGACGTGGCGCTCGCGCTCTTCGTCACCGTGATGCAGGTGCAGGGCACGGTCGCCCGCGTTGCCGTCGACGGGGCATCGCGTCCGCTCGCCGACCTCGGCAACCTCGGATACGCGCTGCTGGCGTTGAGTGGCCTGGTCGTGGCCGTCCGCCGCCGGTGGCCGGTTCCGGTGTTTGTCACCACCGCACTCGTCAGCTTGGTGTATTTCAGCCTCGACTTCCCGGACGGGCCCGGCTGGCTCGGGCTCTTCGTCGCCCTGTACACCCTCACCGCGTACGGCGACGGGCGCCGGTCGCTGGTGTTGGCTGGCTTCGGTACCACGGTGCTCGCCGTCGGATGGCTGGTCGCCGCGGCCGACATCGAGCCACGCGCCGCCATCGGCTGGGTGTTCTTCCGGATCGGTGCGTCGGTGATGAGCGCGGCGCTCGGCGAGTCCGTTCGGTCTCGACGGGTCATCGCAGCCGAAGCTCAGGAGCGTGCCGAGCTGGCTGAACGGACTCGCGAGGAGGAGGCGCGGGCGCGGGTCGACGCCGAACGGCTCCGGATCGCGCGCGAGGTCCACGACACGGTTGCGCACGCCATCGCGATCATCAACGTCCAATCCGGTGTCAGCGCGCACGTGCTCGACAAGAGGCCGGAAGTGGCACGCGAGGCGCTGCAAGTCATCGAGCAGACCAGTTCTCGGGCGCTGCGGGAGATGCGCGCCATCCTCGGGGTACTCCGTGACGACAACAACGGGCGCGTGCCGTACCCCGGGCTTGGGCAGATCGAGGAACTCACCGCCAAGGCACGCGATGCCGGACTCGACATCAACCTCGAAGAGACCTCGCCCGCGACGCCGTTGCCGAGCGCGGTGGGGAGTGCTGCCTACCGAATCCTGCAGGAATCGATCACCAACGTGATCCGCCACGTCGGCCCGACTCGGGTGACGGTGGCGCTGAACCCGGGGGTCGACGTCTTGGAGATCCGCGTGACCGATGAGGGCCGCCGTGCCGCCACAGGTGATGACCCCGCCTACCCGCACCTACCGGCCCAGTATCCGACCAGCACCGGCAGTTCGGCCACGCCCGGCCACGGGATCCTCGGAATGCGCGAGCGCTGTCAACTGCTGGGCGGAGAACTCGACGCCAAGCCGACTCCGGGCGGAGGGTTCGAAGTCACGGCCCGGCTGCCCCTCGCGCCGACCGGGTCGCGCCTGTGAACGCAGCGGCCGCGTCACCGTTAACCAACGCTCCGATCAAGGTGCTGCTCGCCGACGATGAGGGTCTCGTGCGATCCGGGTTCAAGGTCCTACTCGAACTCGAAGACGACATCACGGTGGTGGGAGAAGCCACTAACGGCGCCGAAGCCGTCGAGCGGGCCCGCGCCACCCGCCCCGACGTCGTCCTCATGGACATCCGCATGCCAAAGCTGGACGGGATTCGAGCCACCACCCAGATCGCCGAGACGCACGGGTTGGAGCAGGTCCGAGTCCTCATCCTGACCACCTACGACACCGACGAGTACGTCTTCGAGGCACTGCAAGCCGGCGCCAGCGGCTTCCTGCTCAAAGACGCCGGACCGGCCGAGCTCCTGCATGCCATCCGGGTGGTCGCCGCCGGAGACGCGCTGCTCGCGCCGCGGATCACCCGACGCCTCATCAGCCAGTTCACCGCGCAACGAACAGCCACCCAGGCCGCGGAGGACCGGCTCGCGGTGCTAACCCAGCGCGAGCGTGAAGTGCTAGCCCTGGTGGGATTGGGCATGAGCAACAACGAGATCGGCATCGAGTTGTTTCTCAGCCCAGCCACCGCGCGCACCCATGTCAGCCACGCGATGGCGAAACTGGGTGCGCGCGACCGCGCACAACTGGTTGTCATCGCTTACCAAACAGGACTGGTCAGTCCTAGTAAGGCATGAATGCGTAGCGCGCTACGACGTGATCATGTCGGGCGGCCCACGTCACGGTGTCCGCCGACGTACCGGCGCAACCGCCACAACTGGCCCCTGAGCTGCTGGGAGGCGGTTCGGGTTCTGGCACATTCGGTCCACTCCATGACGTGATCTCGCTGTTGACCTGCACTTTTCCGGTTCGTGTGACCGGACGGCTCCACCGGTAGGTCGCGGTACACGAACAACCGGGGACAGCCGTCCGCTACGGCAACCCTCGGGAAATGCATCAGGTGGGCGAGAATTCAACGACCACAGTCTGATGACCGGAGCGATACAAGGGTTCTGCTCCTCATCGACGTCGGGCCTCGCACTCCTCTGGACTGGGCGGATACGGAGCCCGGCACGGCAGCGGTGGTCGACTGCTCAAGCAGCAGCGGACGAAGTCTTGGATGACGGGATTGGCGTGGTCGCCGGCTGCCCAGGCCACGCCGATCTGGCTAGGGCTGACGCCGCTGACGGGCCGGTAGACGATGCCAGGGCGGGCGTAGAAGCGGGCGGCGGATTCGGGGCCAAAGCGATGCCGTAGCCGTTGGCGATCGCACTGAGACAGTCGTCGGGCTGCACGGCGACGGCGCCGATGCGGACTCGGTGGCCATCGCGTTCGTCAGCCGCCAGCCAGACGTCCCGCCACCGCCCGGTCTCAGCGGGGGCCGCGACGAAAGGTTCGTCCCACAGGTCCGGGAAGGGAATCACCTCTCGGGCGGCCAACGGGTGAGCCGTAGGGAGCGCGAACACACACCCTGCGGCTCGCCTTCCCCCAGCCAGGAACAACGCTGCGCCGCCTCACCGACCGCCCAAGCGACTGAAGACCGACGAAAGCGTTCTTACCGCTTGCGCAGCCTCGTACAACCGTTCCGGCTCGGATCCCCCTTCTAGCTCGTTGCTTCAGAGCCGCGAAGGTACGCGCCAGGGTCAGCGAACTGTTCCGGTGCCGCGTGGAGGACTCCGCGCTCGACAATAGAGCGAAGTGCTGCTGCTTATTGCATGCGCTTCGAAAGGAAACGGCGCGCCACTCCGATACATGCGCCTTTTCCCTCGTGGGGCTGAGCAGGGAGAAAGCGGCCCCGAAGCAGGCACGGCCGCGTAGAGGGCAAATCCCAGGACACCTCAGGCCGCCCTCGTTCGCCCGGAAGAGTTGCCGCTTGCACCGAAGCGAGGCGGTCGGACTCACGCGCCACAGCAGGTCCAGCGCTTCGCGGTACTACACATCACTCGCCGCGTCTGCTGCCAACCGACCAAGGTCGTCAGCTCCAGAAAGGAGGCACCGATGAAGATTCCGCTCGGCATCCAATACTCGGATGCCTCTGCTTCACGGAGCGTCTATGGCACAACCATTGCCAGATTTTCCCAATTCCAATGACAATGCATATAATTGTGTCGTCGATCAGTCGACACAGGACCACCAACGTACATCACCCACGGTGATCGTTCCATTAGATCCGCCCGGCCTCAATTTGACCGCCGCTCGCCGGCTTCTACGGATACTTCTCGCCGCCCACGGACAGCTACCGCGCGCCGAAAGTGAGGAAGAATGAACACTGACCGAGGATTCAACCGGCACGGGTCGGATCAAGGGGCCTTCGCTGCTCAACCTCTGCGATTCGCCTTCTACGGGCGAGTGTCGACCGAGGACCAGCAGGACCCGGAAGCATCCCGGGCCTGGCAGCTATCTCGATCGCGAGCCCTGATCGAGCCGGTAGGCGGACAGGTGGTCGAAGAGTTCTTCGACATCGGGCTGTCCCGATCCCTGCCGTGGAGACGTCGCGGCGAGGCGACCCGCCTGCTCGCCGCGCTCCGCGACCCGCACCGAGGCTTCGCTGCCGTCGTGATCGGTGAACCCCAGCGCGCCTTCTACGGCAATCAGTTCGGGCTCACCTTCCCCCTGTTCGAGCACTACGGTGTCGAACTGTGGGTGCCTGAGGTCGGTGGGGCTGTCGACCCGGGCAGCGACGCTCACGACCTCGACATGGCCCTCTACGGAGGCATGAGCAAAGGCGAGCGCAACCGCATCAAGGTGCGAGTCCGCAGTGCCATGGCCGCCCAGGCCGCAACCGAGGGACGATTCCTCGGTGGACGGCCACCCTACGGCTACCGACTCGTTGACGCCGGCCCCCACCCCAATCCGGGCAAGGCCGCCGACGGTCGACGGCTGCACCACCTGGAAGCTGACCCGCTCACCGCACCCGTCGTACGACGCATCTACACCGAGTACCTCGCCGGACAGGGCATCTTCGCCATCGCCGAAGGACTCACCCGCGACAGCATCCTCTCCCCCTCGGCCTACGACCGGCGACGCAACCCACACCGCACCACCACGGCATGGAGCAAGAGCGCCATCCGCGTCATCCTGACCAACCCCCGGTACACCGGCCGCCAGGTGTGGAACAAACAACGCAAGGCCGAAATCCTGATCGACGTCGACGACGTTGCCCTCGGACACGAACCAAGCTGCGCTGGAACCCCGCCAACGAGTGGATCTACTCCGGCGCCCTGGCACACGAACCACTCGTGGACGACGAGACGTACACCAATACCCAGACGCTGATCGCCAGTGCAGGACGGCGTCCCGATGGAGTCACGAAGCCCCGGGCCAGCAAACGCAACTACGTGCTGTCCGGC
Source organism: Micromonospora sp. NPDC005163 (assembly GCF_053599835.1). NCBI lineage: Bacteria > Bacillati > Actinomycetota > Actinomycetes > Micromonosporales > Micromonosporaceae > Micromonospora > Micromonospora sp. NPDC005163. The sequence continues at coordinate 103,442 of NZ_JBSFYP010000013.1, read as the reverse complement.
CTCCTGCACTGCGGCATCTGCCACCGGCGCATGATCGGCAGCTTCAACAACGACCGCAACAACTACCGCTGCACCTACGCCGCCGAGTACGCCGACGCCAACCGCATCGCCCACCCCCGCAGCGTCTACGTCCGCGAGGACCACATCCTCGAACAACTCGACCCATGGCTCGCCCGAGCCTTCTCACCCAGCCAACTCACCGCAACCGTCCACGCCATGGCCGAAGCGCAACACGACGACGCCGACCAACAGGCGATCAAGGCGGCACGGGAAACCCTCGCCACCTGCACCACCCGGCTGGACCGCTACCGCGCCGCCCTCGACAGCGGCGCCGACCCCGCCGTCGTCAGCCGATGGATCGCCGACGTCCAAGCAGAACAGGTCACTGCCGAGGCCAAGCTGCGCCGCCTCAACGGACGCCAGACAATGAGCCCCGACGAGATCCGCCGCATCGTGGAAACCCTGGGAAACATCACGGCCGTCCTCCGCGACGCCGACCCCGCCGACAAGGCCCTGATCTACCGCGAATTGGGGCTGAACCTGACCTATCGGCCAACCGCCCGCACGGTATCCGCTCAGGCAAACCCAAGTGGATCATGTACTAAATTGTGTCCGAGGGGGGACTTGAACCCCCAAGCGCCGTGCCGTTGACCTGCGCCGATCCTATGAGCCCTGCTCAGGTCGTGTCTAGTCGTGCTCCGTTGTGGCCGCTTGTAGCTCTCTGTTCCCGCCGGTTATCCCGCCGGGATCACCGTTGATCTTGCCCAAGCGAAGGGGGCCGGCGCATCGCACCGGCCCCCAGCTATACGGCTACGGTCAGACCGTGACCGTCCCGTGCACGGTGTCGGCGGCGTCGACCGGGACTTCCTCCCACATCCAGTGACCGCCCATCACAACGTACCGGCCGTGCTCGTCCGGCTCGATCCGCAGCTCCGGCTCGTCCAGGGCCCGGCGGTCGACCAGGATCACGTCGCCGTCCCACCGCATCTCCGGCACGTCGGCGTCGAGCGTGCGGCTCAGCCTCGGCTCGGTCATGCCCTGGGCCTCGTACACCGCCCGCCAGTGCCGGCGGGCCGCCTTCTGGTCGGTCACCACCGCGGCGGCGACGTCGCGGGTGCAGGACCACACCGCCCAGCCGTTCCAGCGCCGGACCACCGTGCCGGCGTACGCGGACTCGAAGCGGCGGCCGCCGTCGTACGGGTACTCCAGCCACTCCCCCGCGAAGTACCCGGACTCACCGGGTTGCAGGGTCGGGTCGAGGTCGAGGGGCGCGCCCGTCTCGGCGGGCGGTCGGTCAAGAGTCATTTCCACGTGAACTCCTTCGGTCAGTCGAACAGGGTGGGGGCCGGCGGTTCGCGCCGCTCGGCCATCTCGGGCACTTCGTGGCCGGTCTGCTCTTCCCACCAGGCCGCGAACATGCGTCGGTGGCACCAGTTGTCTGGCGGCGGCACCGATAGGTCGCAGAAGCAGAGCAGGACGAGACGGTCGTGGCCTGCGTAGTCCGCGATCTCCGCGAACTGCTCGGCGATCAGGTCGACGCCGATGCCTTCCAGCCGCTCTAGGTAGAGGTGCCGGTACGGGCCCTCGGCCATCTTGAGCATCCCGTAGGTCGGCGCGAGGAACCGCGCGAACCCGGCCAGCTCGTACGGCAACGGGAACCGGGGCTTGCCGACGGTCGTACGGACCGGCGCGCCCTGCTCGGGCCGGAACCGCTGGTAGCGGCTCGTGAACAGCTGCAACTCATCCTCCATCTTGGGGTGCTGCGTCGTGCGTGTAGAGAGCTCCGATCTCCGGGATCAGCTCCTCCAGGTGGGCGCCCAGCGCGTCCAGGGCGGCAGCGACGACGGCCGGCGGGCCCCAGATCCTCAGCAGCTCCAGCTCCTGGATCCGGTCGCCCTCGGCGACGTCGACCAGCTCGGCGTCGGGCAGCGGCGGCAGCGGCAGGACCGCCTTCGCCTCCACCATCGCCACGTGGACGCCGCCGCCGAACGCGAACACCGTCATGCCGCCGCTCCCATCGCCAGTCGCTTCTGCCGGCACTTCGGACCGAGCCGCTCGGCGCGTGCCCGCGGGGTGCGCAGCGGTCGCCCGCAGTCCTCGCACTCCACCAGCTCCTCGTCCGGGCTGGCCGCCACCTGGTCAGGCATCGGCTACCTCCTCCCTCGCAGCCGGGCGGCGATCGCCCGGCACCATCCGCGGTCGATCCCGAGCCGCTGCGCCACGTCGTCCGGCTCGTAGCCGTCGACCAGGTAGCGGGTGGCCAGGGTCGCCACGGCGTCGTCGACCGGCGCGTTGTTCGACGCCGGCCGGGCGACCGTGGAGCGGCCCCGGCGCGGCGGCAGCTCGGCTCCCGTCTCACGCCGGGTGGCGCGGGCCCTGGCCAGGGCCAGGTCCCGCGCCGTCTTCGGCTCCGCGTCGGTCACCGGGCCCGCCGCCGCCGGTGCCGCAGCCGCCGCCGGTACTCGACGTGCATCTCCCGCAGCCGCTTCCGCCGGTAGTCCGCCAGGCGGACCAGCATCGGGAGCGCCCGGCGGATCGCTGCGCCGATCTGGCGGAACACCTCGCGCAGCACCTTGCCGACGGCCTCGAACTGCCGTCGCAGCGCCTCCATCGCCGCCCGAACGTGGGCGACCTGCTCGGCGTTGAGCTGCGGCACCTGGACGGCGGGCGCGGTCACGCTGCCGCCCTCGCCTCGGTCCGGGCGTCGGCCGGCGCCGACAGCGGCACGACCGCCGCCGGCTGTTCGGCCAGCCACTGTCGCCCGACGCGCGCCAGTCGCTCGACCAGCTCGTTGCGGATCTTCTGCGCGCCCTCGGCGTGCTGCTCCAGGTAGGCGAGGACCTTGCGGGACTCGGGGTCGGTCTTGGCCTTCTCCCTCGCCGGCGCGAGCAGCCACCGATCGTTGGCGGCCACCTCCATGTCGGCGACGTCGCACGCGAACTTGATGCCTTGCAGCTCGGCTGCCTTGTGGATCGCGTCGACCACGGCCTCGGCCAGGTCGCGCCGGTCGCGCTCGCGCAGCTCCAGGCCGAGGTCTTCGGACGCTGCGGCCAGCGCGGCGGCCGCCATCTGGCGGACCGCGAGGTAGCCGGGCAGGGCCGTCTTGACTCGGCCGGCCTCAGCTTCGACCTGCTCGTTCCAGGTCATGCGGCGTCACCTCGGCCGGGTCGGTCGCCGCAATCCAGCATTGCGGCCGTACAGTCTGCGGGCACAGTGGCCCCCTCTCCGTTCGGTTCCTCTGGCAGCTGAGCTGCCCTGACTTCTGCGACGAGCGCCGGACCGGCGTGGTCGTCGAACACCGCGTCGAGGGCGACCCGGAAGGTCGCCGGCCCGAGCGGGACCGCGTTCAACATCCGCGCCTGCCGGTAGAGCTCGGCCTGCGCTCCTCGCATCGCCCGCTGAAGGCCGACCGGCCCGTACGGCAGCGGCCAGGCCCACAGGACCGTGACCACGCCGCGCGCACAGATCGCCTCCAACAGCCGCTTGTTGTACATAAACATTGTATCTTAATCCGGACTAACAGTCAAATTGTGACCGTACAGCCGGCGGGCGCAGAGAGGCGCGCTCACAGGTTCAGCGCCCGGCGCTGGTCGTCGTCGAGCTGGGCGCGGGCCTTCTCGACAAGCGGCCCGCCGTCGCACGCCAGGCACACCACCACCGGGTCGCGGTCGCCGCGCCGTACGCGGACGCGGGCTCGCCGGCACACCCCGCAGGGTGGCAGGTCGATCGGCCCGAGGACCGGCATCAGCGCGCTCCACGCGAACAGGCGTCCACGCCCGGAGCATACGCACTCCCATTGCGCCGGGACAGGGATCGCCCGGAGACAGACGGACGCCCCGCGCATCCTCGCGCGGGGCGTCCGTCAGCCGGCTACCTCAGTGCTGGCACACCGAGCACCAGCCCTGCTCCTGCACCGCGTCCGCGTGGCCCTCCCACGTGCAGTTCGGGTCGACGTTCGGCAGGTCGTCGTCGGCCGGCAGCGGCGCCACCGGCGGCAGCGGCGTCAGGTCGACGGCCTCGGCCGGGATCGCCACCACGGCCGCCGGGTCCAGCTCCACGGTCACCGACGCCGCGATCGCCTGCGCCTTGCGCAGCTTCGCCGACACCTTCCCCGCCGCCGTCCGCAGGTGGTCGACGCGCTGCCGGTACGCCGCCACGCCGCCGTCGGCGCCGGCGAGCAGCTTCGCCAGCTCCACCTCGTCCAGCTGCGCCAGCTCGGCCAGGATCTCGCCGGCCGCCGCCAGGCGGTCGATCTTGCTGACGACCTTCTTCCTCTTCTCGACGACCTTCTCCTGCTCTTCCTCGCTGTGCTCGGCCTCGTCGAGCTGGAAGAACCCGCCCTGGTCCTCGGACGCCTTGCACGCCTTGGCGAACGCCTCCGCGTCCCGCGCCGACGAGAACTCGCCGCGCGCCCACTTGACCAGGAACCGCCGCTGCTGGTCGGCGGACAGCCGGCACACGTACCAGGCGACGCCCACCTGCAGCTGCCCCTTGGCCACGAGCTGCTTCGCGTCGTCGATGAGCCCGAGCAGGTCGATCCGCCACCCGACGTACGGCACGCTCTTGCCGAACAGCTCGCCGATCGCGCCGGTCTCCCAGCCGGCGTTGGCGAGGCGCGCGTAGGCCGCGGCCTCCTCCATCGGCGTCATGTCCTGCCGGTTGACGTTCTCGGCGACCTGCGCGATGAACGCCGCCTCGTCGTCCATTTCCCAGACCATCGCGGCCAGGTCCTCGATGCCGCCCTGCTGGGCGGCCCGCCAGCGCCGCTCGCCGACGACCAGGCGGTACTGGCCCGCCTTCGCCGTCTTGCGCACGGCGACCGGCTGGAGCTGGCCGAGCTTCTTCATCGACGCTGCCAGCTCGGCCAGCTCGTCCTCGGTGAACTGCTTGCGGGGCTGGTCCGGGTCCGCCTCGATTTTGGCGACCGGGATCATCCGCATGACCGGCTTCTTGGCCGTCACAACCGCTGCCATCGTCTTCCTCCACAGTGAACGCTGTACGCATTTCGTACACATTCATTGTAGTCAAAAGACGATCTTGCCGTCAATGTTTTATGTACGCCCCCGGCGGGAGGTCGGCCCTCGCCCGCCCGTCAGCTGGCCATCCCGGCAGCCCCGGCCGCCTGCATGAACGCCGGCATCATCGCGCCAGCGGTCGCACCACGAACAGTCCTTCGCAGTGCCCGAATCGCTGTCCTCGCCACTTGCCCCTGGTCGATCGCCGGCGCCGGCCGCAGCAGACCGGCAACCCGGTCGACCTGCTCGTCGCTGAGGTCGGCGTCGTCCGCGCGCCCCGACTCCAGCTCGGCCTCGATCCGCTGCGCCAGCTGATGGATCTCGATCATGCGCTTGCGTGGCAAGTGAGGCTCCCCCGTGATCCGTCTCGATGCGCCAGCCATACCACTGTGACCTCATAGGCCGGTGGGGGCTTAAGGCGCTCCTAAGAAAGAGTGTGTCGTGATCGTAAACCCGAGGCAACACTGAGCAACAGGTCCCCAATTCGGGCCCTCAAGGATCTTTCACCATGTAAGCCCAACCCAAAAAATCTTGCCACCCGCCTGGTTCCGCGGGTGGCAAGACTCTGGTAACGATCACTTCCAGACGAACTCAAGCCTGTCGACGTCGAGGTGCACCACACCGGCGCGGGTCGCCGGCTTCACGATGATGCGGTCCAGGACCAGCGCCAGCAACTCCCGGCGCCTCTCCAGCGGAGCGTCCACCCACCACTCGGCCAGGGCCTCCGGCGTTGTCGCCGGCAGGGACTGCAACCGTGCAGCCTGGGCCAGCCGCTCACGCACCTGCTTCTGCTCGCGGTGCGCCTCGATCTCGATCGCCTTGAGCGTCACGAGGCTGATCTCCCGCTTCGCGTACGCCTGGCCCGCCTCCTCCAACCGGTCCTCAATGGCCCCGAGGACCTCCGTCATCGTCTCCTCGCCGTTGATCGCCGACCCGACGGCCCGCTCCAACCGGGCGCGCACCTTGGGCGAGGCCAGCCGAGCCAGCGCCCTGGCGGCGACCTCCTCCTCCAGGCTTTCCGCCGCGATCCGGATGCGGCCGCATCCGTAGCTCGGGCTACCCGAGCGGCAGACGTAGCCGCGCTTGCCGCTGTTGCTCGGCTGCGTGTAGAGCGGCTTCCCGTCGATGTGCGTGCCCGCCCCGCTCTCATCCGGCAGCGGGTACCCACACACCAGGAACCCGCCCGACAGCAGGTACTTCCGCACGTTCGTGGCGAACGGCTGCTTGCGCTCTGGCGCGTCCAGCAGCTCCAGCAGCTTCCGGTGGGTGTCCTCGTCGATGATCGGCGGCCAGTTGCCCTTGCCCACGACGTCGCCGAGGTAAGTCTTCAAGCCGGCCAGCCGCGGGTTCCGCAGCAGCCGCGACAGCGACTGCTGGGTCCAGGGCCGCGCGGCCGACGTCGTGATCTCCCGCGTTCTGAGGTCGGCGACGGTGGAGCGCATGCTCTCCCCCGACAGGACCCGTTTGACGACCTCTCGGATCACCGTGGCCTCTGCCTCGATGACCTCACGTCCTGTCTCGTCGTACCCGTAGCACCGCACGTCTTGACCCCCGCAGCCTCCGTCGCTACTTTCGCCTCCCGGCCGGCGCTTCGCGGGCGCCAGCCGGCACGTCCTCCGGCCCGACCCCCACGTCGACCGTTGGCAGCACCACTCAGTAGGCCAGCCTGATTCAGGCTGGCCTATAAGCTAGCAGTGCCTCACCGCACCGTGCTACCTACAGGTACGTATGAGTTACCGACGCGTCACTGTCGCGTCGGCGACACTGTACCGTCCCACCCCGACAGACTCTGATCGGCATACAAAGAGCCCGGGACCCCTTGCGCAGGGCCCCGGGCTCTTTGCTTGCTTTTGTCTAGTGCAGTACCGGTCAGGCCATGCTGTCCCCCGACGGCTTTCCTGACCGGTTCTGCGTCCGGCCCGGCGACGCGTCGCCAGGCCGGTCACATTCAATCATTGCGGCCCGACAGTTCGCCACTACAGCGACACCCACCGGTCGCCCTCGCGGTACTGGATGTCGTTGCACCCGTAGTTCGGCTCGCCGAAGTCGTGCAACGGCCCGAAGTCCTCGATGCCGCCCGGCTCTCCCTGCGTCCAGATCCGCCCCTCGTAGACCACGCCCCGCTCGTCCGGGTCGACGTCCTTCCCGTCCGCGACCGCGCCCGCGTCGATGTCGCCCGCGTCGAGCATCCGCCAGCGGCGGCCTTCCGTCCGGGCCTGCTCCAGCATCGCCGCCGTCGCCTGTCGCGGTCCGCTGGTCCCGACCTCCGACTCCGACGTGCCGTGCAGCTCGTGGTCCCGGTCCCGGGTAATCACCCAGGCGTACGGGTGCTCGGGGAACTCGGCCGCCCTCGCGGCCTGGATCATCGCCATCGACACCACCATCTGTCTCTCCTCCTTCACGCGACCCCGGCGCCGGCTGGCACCCGGGTGTCCTGCTGGTCGGTTTCGCCGGCGACGTCGCCGCCGGCAGCTTCCTCGGTCTGGAGCTCCGCCCGCGCTTCCTTGATGCGGTTCCGGCCCCACCTCTCGCTCCGCCCGAACCGCTGGCCGAGGGCCTGGCCCGTCAACGGCTCGCCTGTGGCCACCGAGTCCCGCCACGCCTTGCGGGCGGCAGCCCATAGCTCCTCCGTCGCTTCGTCCGTCGGCGGCACGGGTGCCGGGGCGGGCGGCGGCAACGGCAGCGGCTCCTGCTGCGGCCACGGTCGGGCCGGCACCACCGTGTCGAGGTGCGGCAGCGGCACACTCGGCGGCACCACCACCAGCGGCACCGGTTCCGGCAGCGGCACCAGGTCCGGCAGCGGCACCGGGTCCGGCTCGGCGGCCGGCGGCTCCGGCACCGGGTCCGGCTCCGGCACCGGCATCGGGTCCGGCACCGGCATCGGCTCGGCGACGACCGGCGGCACCGGCACGGGCAGCGGCACCGGGTCGGGCAGCGGCTCGGGCGGCACCGGCGCGGCCGGCGGCACCGGCACCACGGCAGCGGCCAGGGCGGCAACTCGGTCGGCGGCGATCGCCTCCCGCCGCATCTGGGCTAGGCGCGCGAGCGCGATCGACGACACCAGCACCAGGCCGTCGACGGACAGCGGCAGGGTGCTCGCCGTCAGGTTGTCCTCGCCGTACTCCAGCGCCAGCCCTCGCATATGCCGGTAGCTGGCCAGGGCGGCGACGCCGGCAACGACCAGAGTGCCGAACACCTGCACGCCCTTCAACAGCGGGTGCCGCGGTGCCGGCACCCGCATCATCACCTCGGAGCACAGCAGCAGCGCCAGCGGCGCCCAACCGGCGACGAACCTCGCCCCGGCCCCGGCGCCGGCGTGGGCGATGTTCGCCGCGAGGGACGCACCGATGCCGGCAGCGAATGCCGACCAACCAACCACCCACGCGCCCTTGCTGGGGCGCTCCGGCAGCGGCACCTTCTCCACGTGAACCACTGCCCGCCTACCCGGCAGCCGGGGCGGCAACGCCGCCGTCGGGCGGCAGTGCCGCCGGTGCCGGTCGTGCCGGCAGCGCCGGCACCTCGTACCTCTTCACGGTCCCCTCCAATGGGTCGAGGCCGCCCGGGGTCCCCGGGCGGCCCTTGCTCGCTTGCTACAGCTCGGTCAACGTCTCGCCGACCAGCTCGCCGATCGCGTGGTGGTGCTCGGCCAGGTGGACCACGCACAGCAGCTCCGTCTGCGTCCACGGGGCCAGCTCCAGGCCCTCCTCCGGGTCGAACAGGCAACGCCCCTCGTCCCCGCACTTCTCGCCGTCGTGCTCGATCACCAGACGGGCCACCGCCCGCTCGGTGCACGGTCCGGCGTCCTCCTCGGGCACGAACTCGGCGTTGAAGGTCGGGACGGTCACGCGCAGGGTGCAGGTCAGGTCGCTCATCGTCGGCTCCTCAGCTCAGGGCAGGTCGGGGAACGGGAACGGCGGGCGCGCTCGAGGCGCGCCCGCCGGCTACGTCAGCGGTACCGCTTGATCTCGATCGTGAACTGGCGGCCGTCGCTCAGCCGGACCGAGACGCCGCTGTCGGTCGTCATGAAGCCGGCGTCGGCCAGCGTCAGCACCTCGACCACCTCGGTCGGCGCGCCGTCCTCGTCGGCCAGCGGCTCCGCTCCGGCCTCCTCGGCGACGTTCTCCAGGTCGATCTCCTCGATGGCGGCTTGCAGGGCGCGCACCAGGATCTCCTCGTGGCTCAGCATCTCGCTCACTCCTCGCATGGTGGGGGCAGTGTGTACATAGACATTGTAGGCAGCCACCAGTCCTGACGTACAGGTTTTATGTAGGCCACGAGCCGTGTAACAGGTCACACGGGCCAGCGGTCCCCCGTCCACGGAGGCCGCCGAACGGCCCGGGTCGGGTAGTGGAGTGAGGAGGAGGCGCGGCCCGGCTTAGGCGGGCTGTGACCGGTCGGGCCGCTCCCCCAGCCGCCGGGCCTCCAGCTCGGCCGCCGCTTCCAGCACCCACGCCGGCGGGGCCGGCCGCTGGCTCGTCGGACGCGGCAACGCCCGGCCGCCCGGCGCGCTCCGCTCCGCCCCGCACGCCCGGCACCTGGTCGTCAGCCACAGCAGGCCGCCGCCCTCCTGCGCCGACCCGTCCAGCAGCCCGGCGCAGCCGTCGCACACGCCCACGGCACCGGCTTCGGCGGCGGCGGCGAACGCCTCCACGTCGACCAGGCCGTCATGCACCAGCCTCGCGTCGATCGCCACCGTTCACCCCCTGCCTCCGATGTGGAGCGGGGCCGGACGTAGGTCACCCCTCGCCCGGCCCCGCACCGCCCTACTCCTGCGGACCCGCCGGCAGCGCCAGCAGCTCGGGCAGCGCCAGCCGACCGTCCCGGTAGGCCCGCGCCACCTCCTCCCGGCCGCCCTTCTTGAAGGTCAGCGTCGTCGACGGCGGCGGGGGCTCCGCCACCTCCACGAAGTCGAGGACGCGGCCCGTCTCGCCGTCGACCACCGTGCCGTCCTGCTCGACGTTCATCCGGCCGAGCAGCGCCTTCCGCCACGCCGGCCGCACCGACTCCACCGGCGCCGGGGTCGTCACCGCCACCTCGGACGGGTGCTCCTGCTTGCACCAGGCGAGGAACCCGGCCTCGTCGACCACGTAGCCCGTCTTCGGCTCGGAGAGCGTCACCTGCGCCACCGGCTGGTCGTAGCCCGGCAGCCGCACCTCGATCGTCTTGACGCCCAGCGCGCCGTTCAGCTCGATCAGGCGGCCGTCGGCCTCGGCGCGGGCCGCGTCGTAGACCTTCTTCACCTCGTCCATGAGGGCCTTGAGCACCGCCGCCCGCATGGCCTCCTGCCGGATCTCGCTCACCGGGCCGCTCCCGCCGGCTCGGGCTCCCGGCCGTTGGCGGCCGGCGCGCCGGCCGCCTCGGCCAGCGCGGTGTCGAGCTGGGTGCCCGGCGTCTCCGTCGCCCGCCGGGCGGCCGTGATTTCCGCGCCCCGCTGGTTGAAGGCGTCCCGCAGCTTCTGCGTCTTGCCGAGCCGCTGCGCCCGCTGCCACAGCACCGCCAGGTCCTCCCGCGACGAGCACGCCGCCAGGGCCTTCGGCCAGTCGAGGTCCTTTGGCGGCTCGCCGTTATCCAGCCAGTCGAGCAGCTGGTGGCCCAGCTCCGCGCCCGGCTTGTGGATCACCTGGTCGGCCAGCGCGTCGCACCGGCTCTTCGTCACCCGCAGGTAGTGCCCCTGGTCGAGGTCGCCCACCAGGTCGAACTCGTACTCCAGCCCGTCACGCTGGTCGGGCTGCATCCCCAGCTTGGATACCTGCTTCCGGCCGTCCGCGCCCTCGGTGATCTCGTACTTCTGCTTCGATCGCAGGCACACCACGACGTGCCCGGGGAAGCTCATCAGGGCCTCGATGTATGCCCGCTCAATCGGGCGCACGTCCTTCCACCCGTCCATCGACCGGCCGCCGTGGTTGCGGGCGAACAGGTCGACCAGCTCCAAGATGCCGCCCGGCCCGAACCAGTAGTGCGAGGCCGAGTCGAGCATGAAGCCCGTGAAGCCCGCCACCGCCGCCTCGTCGATCAGCTCGACGAGCTGCCGGGGGTCGTACCGGACTGGCGAGAACTTGGCGAAGCCGTAGCCGCCGGCCTCCTCGGGCGTCATGTCGCCGACGCCGGGCAGCTCCGGGTTGACCGCGTACTTGTCGGCCGAGTCCCGCTCGGTGTCGACGAACGCGATCCGCTCCAGGCCGTCAGAGACCGTCATCGAGCCAGTGAGCGTGTACAGCAGCTTGAGGCCGGTCAGCGTCTTGCCCGCCCCACTCGGCCCGGCGAGCGCGATCCGGGCCTTCGCCTTCTTTCGGCTAGCCGGCATGAACCGTGAACTCATTCCTTCGTCCCTTTCCACGTGAACGAACCTACATAGACTCTATACGGTCGCGGTAGTCGACCGTGATCCCACACCCTCAGCCGACGAAAAGGCGGCGATGCAGACCGCGCAGGCCTCGCAGCCGACGGCGGCAGGCATGGCGCAGTCAGGGCGCCGGCAGACCACCGGCGTGCCCAGCGCGGTGCAGCCCGTGTTCTCCTCGTGCAGCCAGTCGTCTCCAGCCTCGACGAGCAGGCCGCCGCAGGTAACGCACTGCGCGACGTCGACCGGCAGGAGCGTCACTCTCATTCCCCGATCACTCTCCTGTCCCGTTTGGACACAACCGTCAGGCGACGGCTGTGCAGCGGAGCCGACTTGGTGCATCCGGGGATGGAGCACCGCCCGTTCGGCCCCTCGATGTACGCGTGGTCCTCCACGTTCGGAGCGCCACCACCAACCGTTTCTTGTTCCCTGTATGTCTTGCGTCCGTCTGGCGGACCAACTCGGTCCGTTGAGCGGACTAGCGATAGTCCGCGTCCCGAACCAGATCCCGCCTTCCCTGGTCCGTCTGGCGGACCAGCAGACCCGGGCGATTCGGACTTCGCTGGTCCGGCACGCGGACCAACTAGGCCCCTCTCGGTCAGCTCCCGCAACAGGTCCGCGGGGACTCCCATCTGATAGACCGTCTTCGCCTTCTTGCGACGCGCGTCCGCCACCGACGGCCGGACGCGCTTCACCCACTTCTCCTCCTCGACCTTGTTGAGCCATTTCGCCACCGTCGACCGGGCCATGCCGGTCGCGTGCTCCAGGTCCGTCAGGCTCGGCGTGTACTGCTCGGGAATCTTCGCCGTGGCCGCGTCGGACCACGTGAGCAGCGTCAGGACGAGCTGCCGGCCAGGAGGCTCCAAAGTGCAGAGCTGACTCCTGACCGCACGCTCGACCGTCCACCGGTCCACCATGCAGGCGGCCTCTCTGTGAAGCGCCGCCAGCGCACCGTCGCCCGAACTGGCGTACGATGCGCGTGCGACCCGTTTTCCGTTCCGGGTAGAGCAACCTCGGCCCCGCCAGATGACCGCCTGGCGGGGTCGACGCGTTTTCCGGCACCCTACACCCGATGTGTACGGTCGCAATGGGTACCGACATGCTCATACCTAGGCCGCCTCTTCGTCCTCGACGAGGACGTTCCACGGGTCCCACACGATCGTCCGGTTCGTGTCCTCGGCGAACGCGTAGATCGTGGCGACCTTCCACACCGGGTTGTTGCTGACCTCGCCGTCCTCCTTCGGCAGGACGCCCTTCGACCGCCACTGGTACGGCGTGTTGTCCTTCACGTCGAACATGCGGACGATCTCCTTGAGCCCCACCACGGGCGGCAGGTCCAGCGGCCCGGGCCGAGTCAGGCTCGCGCCCACCTCGCGGGCCACCGCCTTGAGTCTCGTCTGGCTCACCTTCATCGTTCCTCTCCTCCCACGGCCGGGTGCCATACAGGGTCAATGTACGGCACTCGCCGGGGACGGTCAGGCCGCCACCCGGGCGGCGAAGTACGGGGCGCGGGCCAGCAGCGTCCGCGCCATCTCGAACAGGTGGCAGGAGTCGATCAGGTGCACCCGCCCGTCCGAGAACACCGACGGCGGGTCCAGAGGCACCTCGTCGAGGAACTGCACCCTGAACTCCTCGGCCAGCGCCTGCGCCGCCTTGTCGTGCGCCCACGTCGGCACGACCGCGAACCGCGCGCCCTTGATGGCCAGCCGCGCCGCCACCTGGCGGGTCACCAGCGCGTTCCGCTGCACGTTGGCCACCAGCAGCACCAGGTCGCACAGCCCGGCCGCCGCGATCTGGTCCTCGTCGAGCGACCGGCTCAGGTCGACCACCTTCACGTCGCCCGCGTGCCGGTCCAGGACGTGCGCCGGGGCGAGCGAGTTGACCACCCGCAGCTCCCGCATCGGCGTACCCAGGCGGTCGTCCACCCCGCCGGGCGCGTTGGCGTCGACCAGGATCGTCCGCCGCCCGTCGTGCGCGGACGCCATCGCCAGCGCGACGGCGACGGTCGTCGCGCCGGCGCCGCCGTGCCCGCCGATCACACCGATCCGCACCTCCGGCCGCTGCGTGCCGGCGGCCGCCTCCACGACCAGCTGGCGAACGGCCTCGAAGCCGGTCGGCAGGTGATACACCGGCACCTCCGGGTAGTCGTCCTGCCAGCCGCGGTAGAGGACGGCGAGCCGGTCGCCGTCGAGCTTCGCCGGGGCGACGACCACCATCCGCAGGTGCGCCGGCATCCCGCTGGCCAGCGTCTGGCACCGGCCGTCGATCACGACGAGCGGCGCGTTCCTCCACTGGTCGACTGTCGGCTTGCCGACGACGACCTCCACTTCGGCGTTCGGGCCGAGGCCGTCCAGCACCTCGTCCACGAACTCGTGACCCCAGGCCACGAGCAATGCCTTGCCCATCGTTCCTCCTGATAGAGAGCGCGAGTCGTACAGATACATTGTATGACACGAGGGTGCCTCACGTCAATAATGTATGTACGGTCGGGCTGGCGCTTTGCCCGCTGTCGGGCCAGGCCGCTATGCTGATGTCTCCACGTGAACGCAGCGCAGCCCCGGATTTCGCGGTCCGGGGCTGCACTGTTTCCACTCACGCTCGGGCTACCTCACCGCATGGCATCCAGCCGTAGCCAGGAATCGAGGAGCACGAACGTCTGCCCAGCCGCGTCGGCCGTGTTCTGCGCCCACTGCATCGTCAATGTCGCCGGGCCGTTCGCGGCGACGATCCCCTGCACCCACGCCCTGTCGAAGAACCCCGTCGCGCCAAACGTCAGCTGCCCGCTGTCGAAGGCGATCCCCATGTGCGGCTTCGTCGTGTCCGCCAGGGTGGGCCCGTCCGCAGCCCACCGCATCGACCCCGACCCCGAGCTGAACACGAACCGGGCCTTGAAGTCCGCCACCGTCGAACTCTGGTACCACAGCGCCCCAGTCAGCATGTACCGGCCGGCGGCCGGGATCGGCAGCACCAGCTGCGGATCGGCGACGAAGCCCGTCGTGTTGTTCGTCGGCTCCGCCGACTTGCGCGCCCAGATCGGCGCCATCGTCGGGCGGGACGCCCAGCCGACGATGTGGTTGCCCGCCGGCGGTGACTTCAGCACGAAGACTCGCGCGCCCACCGCGACCGGCCCCACCATCGACACCACCCGGATCGCCTCGGTATCGCCGTCGTGCAGCACCCGGACCGTCCCGTCGGCTCCGACACTGGCCACCCGGCCCGGCCGCAGCCGCCACATCAGGCCCAGCCGGGTCATCCGCTCGAGAACCGCCTCGGCGATCGCCCTCACCGGCACATACCCCCGGTCCATCACAGGTCACCCCCGTCCGTCTCCGGGTACGCCCTCCGCAGGGTGTGCCGCATCTCCCCACCCGGGGCCAGCGGCATCGACCACCCCGTCTCCAGCCACAGCCGCCCGTTCCACCGCACCACGTCGTAGCCGTCGTGCCGCGGGTCCGGCGGCGTCGACAGCTCCACCGACTCGTAGACCGCCTGCTGGATGCCCAGCGTCCGCGCGTACACCGTCGCCTGCGCCTGCGACCGCACCTGCACCTCAACGGTCTGCGGCACCACGAACCCGCGTTGTGCGATCGAATGCGGCGCCGACGCCGGCACGTCGTAGACGCCGACGACCGGCTTCTCGTCCGAGCCCGGATCGTTCGACACGACCACGAACCGGTTCGGCGCGGTCAGCAGACCCGACACCACCGACACCGACCCGCGGATCACCCGCCGGGTCGCGTCCAGGTCGATCGCCGCCGGCTGCTCGGAGGGCTCCACCGCCCGCCGCAGCCGCAGCCGACCGCTGTGGCCGAACCACGGCAGGAAGTACCCGCCCTGCCGGGACAGGTCCCGCAGCGCCATCGCCCGGGACGTACCCGGCGACCAGGCGCTCACCGACGACTGCTCGGTGGAGTCCATCAGCAGCTCGCCGATCGGCAGCCCCTCCAGCAGCCGAAGCACCGCCTGGTCGACCAGCTGCCCGCGGGCCTCGAAGCCGGTCTCCAGCTCCTGGTCCACGATGAACATCTCGTCGAACAGAGTCAGCGGCGCCGTCGCCCCAGCGCTCGTCACCAGCTCGGTCGCGTCACCGACCATGTACCGGCCCAGCGGGTACGCCTTCTGCGTCCGGTCGCCGACAACCATCGAGATCGCCACCCGGTCGGTCAGCGGCTCCAAACGCGCCGCGTCGACCACGCCGAGGGTCAGCCCCGACACCTTCCGCACGATCGTCCCCGTCACGTCGTGGGCCAGGCTCGGTGAGGTGTCCCGCAGCGGCGTCAGCTCGCCCCGCCGTATCCCGGTCCGCCCATCGATCAGGTCAAACCGGAACGACACCGCCCGCTGCCCGACGTGGGCAGGCAGGTCGAGCACGTCAGGCCGCCCCACAGATGCCAACGCCCCCCACCTCCCACGAAGCGCCGTGCGCGTCAACGAACACCTTCGTGCCCTTCGGCTGCGCCTCGAAGTCGGGCTCGACGATGATCGGCCCGTCGACGCCGTTGCGGATCTCCACCCGCGACACCGCGACGTCCCCGGACACGTTGACCGCGAAGAAGCCGCTGTCGAGGTCCAGCGGCTCCGGATAGTCCAGCAGGCTGAACCCCTGTCCCCACGTCACCCCGTCCAGCGACGAGTACAGGGTCACCCGCGCGAGGCCGCCGCCGTTGTCCTGCTCGTAGACGGCCCGCAGCCAGCGCCGCTGGTTGCGCACCACCCCGAACTGGTCGCTGGGCACGCAGGTGTAGAACACGTCCTTGCCGAACACCTCGAAGCACGTCTCCGCGTCCGACCAGTCGACGTCCCACCCGGACGAGATCGACTCCGGGTTGGTTTGCGACAGGTGCTCCACCCACACGTTCCACACCTCGCCGGAGGTCCGCAGCAGCACCCGAATGTCGACGTTCGCCATCGGCTCCCGCACCTGAAAGCTGTCGACCTCGACCTGCGCGTTGGTGTTCGTGTTCCCGACCCCGACAGCCGTGCCCAGCCCGACACTGCCCGCGCCGGTGACCGAGGCGTCGACTCCCTGCACCGTCCAGCCCGGCCAGTAGCTTCCAGGCTCGTCCTTCCACGCCGCAGCACTCACCACCTGGCCGCGGCACTGCATCCGTACCCAGTACCAATCCCCGGCCACGAACGGCACCGGGTCCCTCTGCCAGTCCTCTGCCGGGGTCAGCGGGGCGACGAAGCCGAACTCCCCCTGGGCCAGCTTCTGTATGGCGACGTTGACCGTGCCGTCCGGCATGAACGCCAGTCGGGCCTCGTAACGGTTGTCCTCGGCGTCGTACCGGACGGGCAGGTACACGCTGATCGGCTGCGTGAACGGGAACGCGTTGAGCCGCACCCGCGCCAGCACGTCGACGTCCCGGAGAGGTGGCCCGGTGAGGACGCGCCTGCCTGCCGCCACCGGCCCGAATACCGCCTCGTCGACATCGAGCCACGCGGCCACGGGCGGGTTGCCCGGGTTGGTGATCCGGAAGAACGCGTACTTCGCGCCGGCCGGCGCGGCGCCGCTCACCTGTAGCCGGGTCCACGTGTTGGCCGTCACCGGGGTCCCGACCGCGGTCTGAGACAGCTGCACCTGGGCGGCGTCGAGCCAGTGGATCGCGATGTCGATGGGCCGAGTTGCAGCGCACCTCACCCACGTCGACCCCTGGTATTCCCTGCCCTCGGCGATCGGCACCAGCTCGGAGCGGACCTGCGGCGAGGCGACGCCGTTCGGCACCAGCCGGCCCGACCCGAACCCTTGGTAGACCTGGGCGTTCGACCAGGTGAACGTGCCGTCGAGCGCCGTCCAGTTGGCCACGTTCGTCTCGAAGTGCGGGTTTGCGTTCAGCGGCTTGGTCAGCTCGAAGACCCCGACGCCGCCAGTCACCGACAGGCCATCCTCCGGCCCCTGCGACAACAGCCAGGGATTGCCAGGTGTGTCGGTGGACCCGAACCCGACCGGCACCTCCCGCGCAAACTGGTCCTCGACCACCACCGGGCTCCAGTCGATCCCGGCCGAATCGTCCGCCTGCGCCGTCACCGACGCGGTGCTTCCCTCGACCCGCAGGCCCTCGCACGGCGGCGGGCCGCCGTCGACCGGCGTCGGCGTGTCCGCCACCTCCACCACCGTCACCTGCGCGAGCTGCATCTGCCCGCGCCTGCGGTTGCGCCGCACCGACCCGGACGGCACCAGCAGCGTCGCCAGCCACCGGTTGTCCAGCTCGTCCCGCACGCACACGTACGGCAGCGAGTCCCACGCCAGGTCCCGCAGCTCCCGGAACCCCTTGTCCAGCGCTGCCGCCGACACGGCGGCCGCGTTCACCAGCAGCGTTCGCGTGAACTCCACCCCGCCGCGCTCCAACGGCCGGAACGCCGTCCGGTAGTCCCTGTCGAACATCGCCTGCAGCTCGACCTGCCCCGCCTCCGGGAACGTGAAGTCCTCGCTGCCGGACCGGTCCGGGTTCATCACGTAGGCCAGGTTCCCGGCCGGGTTGTGGTTGCTCGTCAGGATCAGCACACCGACGTCGACGCGGGTGCCAGTCACCCCCGGCGCGGGAATCGTCGCCGCGACCGGCGCCGACCACGGTCCGGGCACGCCAATGCGGTGCACCATCCGGGCCCGGTACCGCGACTCGACACCCACCCGGGCCTCGTAGTCGTCCACCGCGGTGACGTTCGGCGCGGCGAGTCGCGCGATCGTCTCCCACTCGTCGGGGTCCATCGTGTCGTCCTGGCGCTGCACCTCGTAGGCGCCCCAGCCGACCACCACCTCGCTGTTGATGGCCTCCCAGGTCAGCCGGTGGTAGTGGATGCCGGTCGGGACGCCGCCGACCGGCCGGGCGCAATGCTCGTCGACGACCGCGAGGGGCTGCACCGCCGGCTGCACGGCCAGCCCGGTCACCGCGTCCATCTCTTGCAGCAGCATCAGCGTCAGGTCAGCCGAGCTGTCGTTGGTGGCGTCGATCGTTGCGTACGCGGACGACCCGCCGTACCCCGTCTGGCTCGCCGGCGTGACCAGCTCGCTGCTCGGCTCCGCGTCGCCGCCGAGGACCTGCCACGGCGTCTCGTCGTCGGCGTAGCTGTGCAGCGACCACCACATCTGTTCGCCGCTGCCGGTGGCCACCAGCGGCGGGTCCAGCCGCAGCGTGACCTCCTTCCAGCCGTCGGCTACCTCGGGCAGCGCGTCGAACTCGTCCACGGTGATCGACGCCTTCGGCCCAAGCCGGTTCCACGCGTCGGCCGGGTCGACGTGGGCCACCTCCAGCGGGTCCTTCGTCCCGGGCAGGTGCCTCGCGTAGAACCGCGCCCACACGAACGTGCCGGCGGTGTCGTTCGGGATCCGCTGCACAGTCGCGCCCCACCCGTACCGGCTGTAGAGGGTGGCGACGGCCTGTTTCAGGTAGGCGTGGGAACTGCCGTCAGCGATGCCGGGTGCGGAGGCCCCAGAGAACATGACGATCGCCGGCAGCTCGTTGACCGTCTCCACCGTCGGCACCGCCCCTTCGCGGAGCGTCTTGCGCAGCAGCACACCGTGCAGGCCGGGCAGTGGGTCGACCGTCCCGAGCCGGTCGATCGGGACCGGCACGGGCGACGCCACCGAAAGCTGTCCCACGTGCGCCTGGCCGACGGTCACCGCGTACTGGTAGCCGGCGTTGAGCGACACGTCGTACCCGTAGTTGTACATCGCAACCATCGGGATCTCGAAGTACGAGCCGCCGATCAGGGAGGCCCCGTCGCCGATGTCGAGCCCGCCGCCGCCGACCCGGTTCTCCTCCCCGTAGGTGACCTCCAGCGCCAGGTAGTGCACCTGGAGCTGGGTGCCAGCCGGCGCGGAGCCGCTGACCTGGAGCCGCAGGTTGATGTTCGTGCCGCCCGACGCCGCCCAGGCCGTCAGTCCTGACGTCGGCGCCCTGTTCCCCGCATACGAGTACGGCATCCGATCCCTGGTCGTCAGCGGCGTCGCCGTGGTGCTCCACCATGGGTTCAGTTCGCCGAGGCGCGACCGGCGCACCGCAGTCACCCCACTGTGGTCCGCAGGCCCGGTCAGCGTGTCGTCCATGATCCAGTTCACGCCCGCCGATGGGCGCTCCAACCCCAGGGTCACCGCCGGCGCCAGGTCGGCGAACGGTCCCGACATCACGTAGAGCACCGACACGTCGACGATCCGCCGCCACAGCAGAGCGGCCTGCACGGGCAGCGCGGTGGTGCCGAACCAGAACCGGGCGGCCGCGTTCGGGCCCGTCAGGGTGACGTAGCGCGGATCGGACGGGTTGTGCACGGCGTCGGACGGCTGCGACGCGCCACCAGCCAGGGCCGCCCCGGTCACCAGCTCACCCGACGCGACCGGGATCACCAGCTTCCGCAGCGGCCCCGTACCGGTCACCGTGTCCGCCCGGTACAGGTTGACCGCCAGCGCCTTGCGCAGCGCGCGTCCGGGCGGCGGCGCGGTCGTCAGCAGCCGCACCCGCCGCAGCCCGGCGTCCAGGTCGTAGTCGGTGCTCGCCCGGAACACGTACCCGACCTCGCTGGCGGTGTCGAGGTGCAGCGGGGACTTGACCAGCGGCGCCCACTGCATCCCCACCACGTACGGCCGGTCCGGGTTGTACTCGCCCATCAGATCGTCCTCACGGTCGTGGCCACGTCTCGCCGGGCCAACGTCTCCAGCACGCCCTGGCCGACCGCCCGGCCCGTGGTCAGGGCCTCCTGCCGGGTCGGCACGACACCCTCGAAGGTCACCCGGATCGCGTCGCGCCCGAACATCACCGCCGCGCCGCCACCGCCGTCCGCGCCGAGCAACCGCATCAGCCCGGACTGCTCGGCCAGTTCCCGGGCACGCCGGGGCCGCGTCAGCGGCACCACCACCTCGTCGCCAGCCTCACCGCCGACGAACAGCGTCGGCCGCCGCAGGATCGCGCCGTTGGCGAGCATCGGGATCCGGGGCAGCGAGCCGGGCAGCATCGAGTCCACCCTGCTGATGCCCGAGTTGATCGCCGAGATGACGTTGTTCAGCTGCCGCTTGATCGTGCCCGAGATCGCGTCGGCGATCTTGCCGAGCGACGGCACCTTCCGCAGCCCGTCGACGAGCTTCTTGATCAGCCCCGACCCGGCCGACAGGAACCTCCCGGCGTACCCGGTGATCCGGCCCGGGATGCCGGCGATGTACGACACGATCGAGTTGAAGCCGTTGATGGCCGCCGACTTCCCGGCGTTCACCGCGCTGGTGAACGTCGAACTCAGCCGCGACGCCAGGCTGGCCAGCCCGGAGATCACCCGGCCGGGCAGCGCGACCGCGAACGACACCACGGCGTTGACGCCGGCCAGGAACAGTTGCCTGCCGAGGTTCCACGCCGCGGTGAAGAGATTGCCCAGCATCGACGGCAGTTTGGCCAGGAAACCGATGATCTGTCCTGGTAGGACGGTGACCGAGTAGAGGATCAGGCCGATGCCGATGCCGAGGGCTTGCAGCGCCATCGTCGCCGCCGCGGTGAACAGGTTCCACAGCATCTGCGGGAGGCTGGCCAGGAACGCGCCGATCTTGCCGGGCAGCTCGGCGAACCACGTGCCGATCGACTGGAAGAACCCGACCACCGCGGTCCACGCCGTGGTGAACGCCCCGCCGATGGCGGCACCGACGCCGGCCCAGTCGATCGCGTTCAGCCAGGCGGCGACCCGGCCGAGCCAGTCGGCGACCCCGGTCAGCGGGGACAGCAGCCACGTCAGCGCGCTGGCGATGGCCGACACCAGCGGGGCGACGGCCTGCGCCGCGAGGAACTGGAGCAGCAGCGCCGCGACCTTGATGAGCGGCGCGACCAGGGCAACCGCCACGGTGGCGAGCTGCGCGACCAGTTCGATCAGCGGGTTCAGCGCGACGACGATCTCGACCAGCGGCGGCAGCAGCGACACGATCGTCGGGATCAGCGGCATCAGGGCCTGCACGACCTGGACGATCAGCGGGCCCAGCGCGCCGAGGACCGGGGCGAGGGCGGTGCCGAGGGCGGCGACGATCTGGCCGAGCGGCGGCCCGAGCTGCGTGAACAGCTCGGCGAGCAGCCCGGCGATCGGGGCGAGGACCGCGGTGAGGGTCTGCCCGATCTGGAGGAGCACCGGGCCGAGCGCCGACACGATCGGGCCGAGCAGCGGGCCGAGGGCGGCCAGGGCCTGCGCCAGGGGCCCGATCAGCATGGAGATCAGCTGGCCGATGACCGGCAGGACCGGGGCGATTGCCAGCGCGATCGACGCGATGACCTGGCCGATCGGCACCAGCGCCGGGACCAGGGCCTGCAACGCCGGGATCAGGGCCTGCGCGATCGGCATGAGCGCCGGCACCAGCGTGCTGCCGATGGCGCTGACCAGGCCCAGGATCACCGGTGACAGGCCGGACGCGAGAGCGCCCAGGGCCTGGAAGATGCCCGTCAGCGCGGCACCGCCCTCGGCCGACGCGAAGAACTCCCGCAGCGTGCCGGTGACGGCCACCAGGCTGCCGAGCAGCCCGCCGCCGGCCGACGCGCTGGCCGCCTCGAAGACGGAGCTGAGGATGCTGCCGACGTTCGACGCGAGGTCGCCCAGCTGCGACAGCACTCCCAGCGCGGTCTGGATCGCCGCGACGGCGGTGCCGCTCTGCGCCATCGCCGACAGCCACTCGCCGAACTGGCCGGCCGCTCCCCCAGCGCTGAGCGATAGCTCCCCGATGGTGGGCAGGGCCACCGCGGCGATGTCCCGGATGCCAGTCAGGAGCGGCCCCAGGGAGGCCGTCAGACCGCCGACCGACAGCTTCGCCGTGTCGAGGACCTGGCGTAGCAGCGACACCGACGCGGACTCGCGGGCGAACTCCAGCGCCCGCCGCGCCGCGCTGCCGTACTCGGCGGCGATCCCGGCCAGTCCGGACCGCAGTGGCCCGGCCAGCACGGAGGCCGTCTGTCCAATCTGGCCGACGATTGGGCCCGCGAACGCGTCCTGCGCCGCGTCGCGGATTCCGTCGAGGGCTGGCCTCACCGCCCGGAATTCCTGCGCCAACCTCTGCGCCTGAGGGGACAGCCCCTCGATCGCCTGCTGGAAGGCGGCAGCGTCACCGGTCGCCGCCTGCTTGAACGCGTCGCCGAGTCCGGCGGTGGCCACGCGCAGCGCGCCGATGGCAGCCGCGCCGACGCCGACTGCGGCGGGCACGGCGAACGCCGCCCCGCCGACCGAGGCCAGCGCGCTGGCCAGCCCGAGAAGCTGGCTGGTCGCGGAGGCGGCGACCACACCGACCGCGCCGATCTTGAGGGCCTTCGTCAGCCCTCTGCGCAGATCGGGCGCGAACTTGCTGACGTCGCCGACGATCTCGATATACGCACGCCCCAGGCCCACGGTCACAGCGTAGGCCAGTTGATAGGGCCGCAATGATGCACTGCGGCCGTATAGCCTCGCTGCAAGCGGAGGCAGGCGTGACAAAGGGCTCCGGTGACGAATCGGAGCCCTTTGCCGTGCGCTCATCCAGAGCCCGACCCGTCCCGCGCCGGGTCTTCCCGACAGCGTAGCCACGACGCAGCGGCGGCCGGAAGCCCGCGCGCGTACCGCCTATCGCCCGGCGCGCGTACCCTCACGACAGGCGGGTGCCAACCTGGCACCGTGCCAACGCCCGGAGGTGCAGGACCACGTGATCAGCCCCCTCGCCCGCCGTCTACGGCTCGGCAACGCCATCCGCGAACTGCGGGACCAGGCGGGCCTCACCGGCGTGGAGCTCGGCCGCCGGGCCGGGCTCGACCGGACCGCCGTGTCCAAGGTCGAGAACGGCGAGCGCCGTCCGCTCGACACCATCCTCAAGCTGCTCGACGTACTCCTGGCCGAGGACGACGAGCGGTACCGGGGACTCCAGCGGGTCGCTCGCGACGGCCTCGCCAAGGGCTGGTGGACCGGACCGGAGTTCGCCGGCATGGGTGAGCGCCAGGCCAAGACCGCCGACATCGAGAGCGGCGCCCGCACCATCCGCGAGTACCAGAACTCGCTGCTGCCCGGCCTGCTCCAGACCGAGGCGTACGCACGCCACCGAGGCCAGGTGGCGCTCGACGACGGAGCCGACTTCGACCTCAACGGCACCGTCGCCGGTCGGCTCCGGCGGCAGCAGCAGATTTCCGGCCCGGACGGGTCGGACTACGACGTCGTGCTGGAACCGCAGGCCATCGAGCGGCAGCCTGTGCCGCCCGGGGTCATGCGGGAGCAGTTGCTTCACCTGCTCGACCTGGCCACGACCAGGGAGAACATCAGCGTCCGCGTCCTGCCGGTTGACGCCCGGCTCGGCCGCGGATACGTGCCACGCTCGCCGTTCTCCCTGTACGCCTACCCGGACGCCGAGGACCTGACGCTGGTCGCCGTCGACACCGTGACGGCCGACCTGCTGGTCACCGACGCCCGGGAGGCGCAGCGGTACGCGCAGCTGTTCGACCAGCTGCGTGACGCCGCGCTGTCCACCGAGGAGAGCGCGGACCTCATCCAGAAGGCAGCCGGCGCGTTGGCTGCCGAAGCCTGACCCAGGGAGTCCCCCATGAGCGATCCCGAGTTCCGCCGCTGGCGGAAGTCCACCCGGTCCGACGGCGGCCAGAACTGCGTCGAGGTGTCCGACGCCGTTGACGGCAGCGTGATGCGAGTCCGCGACAGCAAGGACCGGTCCGGGCCCGCACTGACCTTCAACGGCGCAGGCTGGGCCGCGTTCATCGCTGGCGCGAAGAACGGCGCGTTCGACCTGGCCTGACCACCACCAGCACCCCACCGAGGGGCCGGCACCGCACGGTGCCGGCCCCTCGTCGCGTCCACGGCAGACACACCGAGTCAGTTCCCGCGTTCCCCTTGTGACATAGACCAGCTCCGTGCCATGCTGGCACCGTGCTAGCCGGCACGGTGCTAATTCAGCACAGTGCCACGCAAGACCAACTCGGAGAACAGCACCCCTGGGGGCATCTCATGGTCCAGGCAGGACACGGTCTACATGCAGCACCCCGCACCACCCCGCTGGCAGACGACGACGTTCCGCCGCCGCCGCCCGGCGAGCTTGTCCCCCACGAGGGGTACATCGTCTTCGCCGACGCGGAGCACCGCCTGACGTTCGCCGGCTTCGTGCTGGCCGTCCACCGACCCGGCCGCCGATCCCTCAACCTGCGCCTGGGATGGCGGCCCCGCCTGCACCGGACTCAGCGCTGCACCTGGTGCACCAACTCGTGGCCGTGCACCGCCACCCAGTGGGCGCGGACGGTGCCGGAGGGCCCGGCGGAACCGGCATCCCCGGGCCCTCCGGGACCGTCCGCGCCGCCGAACTGGAACGGCCCCACCCTCATCGGTGGGCTGTTCACCCGTGCGCAGGCGTGGCGTGGCCACGGGGGGCGGCCATGACAATCCGCCTGCCCAACGTCATCCCGAACCTCTCCCGCAGCGTCATGTACCGGCACTGCGTCGAGGTCTACCTGCGGCACCAGCCCGGCCCGATGGGCACCTGCTCCTGCGGGCAGGTCGGCTGCCGGTCCCGCTACAACGCCTCCGTCGTCATCGAGGCTGCGGGCATCAGCCCCACCTCGGTCACGGCCGCCGACGCCGCGCCCCAGCCGTGGCACGAGCGGCCCGTTCCGTCCGCCGTCCCCGCAGGGGGTGCCGGGGCGGCGCAGGAGCCGGCATACCCGACGGGCATGGCGTCAGTGCCCGACGTGGCCCGGCCGGTCCTGGCCGGGGGGCAGGCGGGAGGTGGAGCCCGCCGCCCCCCGGCGTGCAACCCATGGTGAACCCGCCGCCGTCGCTGCGGACCAAGATGACCGCGACGACCGACCCGTACCTGCTGCGGCTGCTGCTGTGGTGCGGGAACTGCGACCTGCGGATGGTCTGCGCCTTCCTCTCCGGTCCCCGTGCCGGCGGCGGCACCATCAACCAGCGCACCTACAAATGCGGCATGGCCTGCCGCCGCGAGGTCCTCGACGCTGACGCCATCGAGTCGATCGTCTGGACCGCCGCCGAGCGGCGAGCCACCATCAGCGACATCGCCGTCCCCTACCGCCAGTCCGTGCTGGAGATGCTGCTGGTCAAGGCCACCATCGGTCCGACCGCCGCCGACATCAGCTACGTCTGGCGCACCTAGACCCCGCCGGTCGCCGCTTCCCGCGAAGCGACGGCCGGCGGGCCACAGCCCGCGCTACCGAGTTCCCCCCCGTGTTCTCGGTCGCGCGGAAAGAGCGGGCCCGCTGCGCAGCTCACGGTGCAGTCGCGGCGGGCCCGCTCACCCGGGCCGCAACCAACCGGTCCCGCGCCATCCACGCCGGACCGATACCGTAGAGGCGTCCCCCGACAGCCGATCACTGCTGCCGGAGGACCACCCGTGGACATCATCAGCCGCGCCGAATGGGGCGCCCGCCCGCCCGAGTCCCGCTCCACCGTGCCCTGGTCCAAGCGGACCGTCTTCATGGGCCACTACTCGGCCGCCAGCGCCACCCAGACCCCACGCCAGATCCAGGACTACCACATGCGGGTCCGGGACTGGAGCGACATCGGCTACAACTTCCTCATCAACTCCGTCACCGGCGACCTCTTCGAGGGCCGCGGATGGACCGTCCTCGGCGCGCACTGCGCCGGCCACAACACCGAGTCCATCGGCGTCTGCATCATCGGCAAGGACCAGGCCGGCCGCCAGGACGTCTCCGACGCCGCCCGCCGCGCCTTCAAGTGGCTCTACGACGAGGCCAACGACCGCAAGGGCAAGCGGCTCACCCTCCTCGGCCACCGCGACCGCGGGTCCACCGAATGCCCCGGCGACGAGATCTACGCCTGGCTCAAGGCCGGCCTGCCGGTCGTCGGGCAGCCCCCCGCGACGCAGCCGAAGCCGCCGGCCGGCACGAAGCCGGCGCCGGGCACGCCCATCGCGTTCCCCTTGCCGAGCGGCTGGTACTTCGGGCCGGCCACCGGTCCGGACTACTCGGTATCCGGCAAGTACGAGCGCTACTTCCGGGGCCGCACCGACCGGGCGTGGCTCAAGGAGTGGGCCAGCCAGATCGCCCGCCGGGGCTGGTCGGTCGGTAAGGGCCGCAGCTGGCTCGGCAAGGCCGGCAACGACGGCATCTACGGCCCGGAGTACCGCGCGTTGGCCCTGGCGTTCCAGAAGGACCAGCACCTGGACCAGGACGGCCTGATCGGCGTCAACACCTGGAACGCCGCCTACCGCAACCCGGTCACCTAGGCGGCCCTGTCATGACGCCCGAGCAGGTACTCGCCTTCATCGGCGGCGGGTCAGTCGCGGGCATCGTCATCGACCGCCTCGTGACCTGGGTCATCGGCCGGCGCAAGGAACGCACCACCCTCGCCGACTACGAGACCCAGATCGCGGAGCGGCTGCTGGGCCGCATGGATGCCCAGCTGTCCGGCGCGGAGACGAAACTCCACCTCGCCGAGACACAGATGGCGGCCGCGAACCTGACCATCGCCGGACTCCGCGAGGAGCTGGCCCAGGCCAAGGCCGAGGTCGCCCATCTGCGTACCGAAGTGCAGGCCCGCAAGAACGTCGCGGCCGAACGCGACCAACTCCTCATCCAAAACGCCCAGCTCAAGGCGAAGATCCAAACCCTCGGAGGTACCCCATGAGCACTGCCACGCAGACCCGCCACCCGTGGCGGGCCACCGCCCGAACCATCTTCGCCGGTACGGTCGCCGGCCTGTCGCTGCTGCCGACGATCGCCGTCGCCGGCGGCATCGACACCGTGCCCGCGGTCGCCCAGGTCGTCGGCGTCGCCGCCGCGATCACCCGGGTACTCGCGCTGCCCGGCGTCGAGAGCTTCATGGAGCGGTTCCTGCCGTTCCTCGCCGCAGCGCCGGCCGCCGAGGAGCTGCCGGCCACGCCGGCGCCGGTGCCGCCAGGCACCATGTTCCGCGACCGCGACTTCCGCTGATCCACCGACACGAGGAGGGCGACCCCGGTTGGGGTCGCCCTCCTCGCTATGTAGAGCCCGCGCGCCTCATACCGCCCAGCGCACAGGCGAACGAGTCGTCAGTCTCGTCGTCGGACCACTCCTCGCGGTCCTCCAGATCCGCCTCCGTCGGCGGAGCCTCCAGCGCCTGCCGGAACTTCGCCACGTCCTTCTCGGTGCCGCCCTCCACCCACCAGGCGTAGATCACGTCCAGCAGCGACGGCAGCGGCAGGTCCAGCGGCTCCCGGCCGGTGCGCAGCAGCATTGAGCCGTGGAACTCGGGCCAGCGTTTGACCGCCAGGGTCAGGAGTCGCTGCCCGACCCAGTAGGGCGGGCCGACCACTCCTCGCACACGTGCTGGAAGATCGCCATGGCGTCGCTGAAGTCGAACTCGTCGTTCGTGTTCAGCAGCCGCTTCTTGAACACCGCCAGGCTCGGCGGGTCCAGCGTCTGCTCGAAGAAGTCGAGCACCGCCGCCACCTGGTCCGCCTCGGTCCGGCTCGACGATGCCGCCGCCATCAGGTACGCCAGCTGCGCGTCTTTCGGCGCCCGGCACACCATTTTCTGCTTGTCCAGCTTGAACTTGACGTCCGGCAGCTTGTTGCCGTCCCCGGACGCCGCCGCCTTCGCGCTGGTCGTGAACTCCTTCATCTGCTTCCTCCCCTATGAGCGGACGATCCGGAACCCCGCCGAGACCGCCACTTCCTCCATCGCCTCGCGCAGCCATGGCTGCGCCCGCGTGCCCGGGTGGTTCACCAGCGTCGTGAACACGACCTGGCCACCCGTCTCGAACCGCAGCGTCCCGCCCGGCCGCCGGGGCCGGATCTGGTGCGGCTTGGTCCCGCCGTGGACCATCGCCGCGTACTCCGTGTCGTTCACCACGAAGCCGTACACCTGGCCGGACCGGACGCCGACCTCCTCGCGGTGCGCGGAGCGGAGCCGGCCGGTGTCCACCGGGCACTTCAACACGGCCCGGGTCCGGACGCGTCGGGTCACGCTGCGCACGAACGACAGCACCGGCCCGATCGGGCCGGTGAGCAGCTGCCGCATCTCCCCCGCGAACAGGTCGAGGCGCGTATTGACCCGCACTCCCATCAGCGCCGCCGGGTCCGTCTCGGGCCGTCACCGTCGGCGGCCGCCGTGGTGGTCGCCTCGCCGGCGTCGCCGCGCTCGTCGCCGCCCGCCTCCGCGGTGGCGACCGCCGTGGTGGTGGCCGGCTCGGCGTCGCCGCCCTCCAGGACCTCGTACCTGCCGGCGTCGACGAGCGTCGCCAGCCGCGGACCCCACTCGACGTTGTGCAGCACCGCGCCGTCGGCGACGCCCGGCATCGCCGCCAGCGCCTTCACCGTGACCTTCTGGCCCTTCCGCATCAGACTTCCTCCTCGCACACGCAGACGTTCGTCATCACCGCGACCAGGACCTCCTGGCCCACGCAGCCGCCGGACGGGCCGACGCTGGACTGCTCCCCGATCCACACGTCCTCAACGGACTCGACCTTCTGCAGCTCGCACAGCACCGCCCGCCGGATCCGGCCGGCGTCGTCGGCCAACTCCGCCGCCGAGCGCTCGAGTTCAGCCCCGGTCGGCGGGTTCCCTTGGTCGTCGGGGCTGGGCGCGCAGCGGGCGCTGCCGGCACCTAGCTCCACCGCCCAGAACGCCCCCGGGTCGTTGCCCGCGCCGAGCGGCGTCCCGCGCCCGTTCGGGAAGTCCCCCGCCAGCACCGGGTACGTCCGCACGATCCGCACCCACGCCTGCCCGTCGCAGCACGAGTCGATCGCCACGTCCCGGCCGGGCACCACCGCGCACACGGCAGGCGCCCCGCCGAGCGCTTCGGCGAGCGCGTCGCCGACGAGCTCGCGCAGCCGCACCGCTACCGGCCACGCCACGTCGTCGGCGACCTGAGCCACCGGCTCCGTCATGACGTCCTCCTCCTGCCCCGGTCCAGATCCGGCGACCACACCACCGAGTCACGAGGCAGTCGGTGTGGGTTCACCACCCGCAGCCACTGGTCGACCTCCGGCAGCCCGGTCATGCCGTCCTTGGCGAGCTGCGCCGGGTCGACGAACGTCTGCTGCACACCCTGGCGCACCAGCGACTGCACCCGCCTGGGCAGCCGGCAGGTGTTGTCGCTGACCATCGCCTTCGCCAGCTCGCAGGCCATGTGGCCGGCGGCGATCTTCCCGCCCGCCGGCACCTCCACTCCCCGCTCGTACGTCACCGCCCACGCGCCCGGCTGGTCGTCGGCCACCGTCAGGTCCTGCCGGTCCGGCCAGCACTTCCCGTCGACCCGCACCAGCCACCGCCGGTCGTACACCGCGTACGCCGCCGCTGGCACCACCGCCCCGTCGACGAGCACCCGCGTGACCGCGTGGACCGGGCCGGGCAGGCTCAGCTCGCACCCCGACGAGCTGCACGAGCAGATGTGCCCAACGCAGCCGCAGAAGGCGACCGCCAGGCTGCCGTACGACAGTGGCAGCCACCGCTCCAAGCGGAGCCAGGCGTCGTGATCGTTGCGCCGGCACGGCCGCACCGTCGTCGGGCACACGCCGTACCGGCGGCCGGACAGGGCCCACAGGATCTCCGTGGCCAGGTCCGTGGCCGCCGCCCGGGCCGCCTCGTCGATGGCGTCCCAGCCCTTGCAGTACGCCGTGTTCAGCGGCCACTGGCACGGGCCGGTTCGCACCGGCTGCGTCACCGCTACCTCAGACCGCGGGGGCGACGAACGACTTGAAGCGCGACGCGCCCGTAGTCGTGTCGGTGACCGTGATGAGGTACGTCCCGGGGGCCGCGTACTCGTGGCTCACCTTCGCCAGCTCGGCAGGGCCGATCGTCTGCGCTCCGTCGCCCCAATCCACGGTGTACGGCTGCGGCGGCGGGCCCGCCGGCACGTACGTCGCCGTGTACTCCGCCGTCATGTCGGTCGCGTCGGTGGCGTCGGCCGCCACGGTGCCGTCCGGCGGCCGCGGGGTCACGCCGCACGTCGGCGCCGGCGGCGGCAGCTGCGTCCAGTCGAGGTGGAGCAGGTCGAAGTCGCCCATCGGGCTCTCCAGCGCCTCGACGCCCGTCGACCGCAGGTAGACGTCGTACGGGCCGGTCCCCCACCCCGGGTTCTCGATCGCCTTGCCGGTCAGGGTGAAGCTGGCCGCCCCGTTCTCGATCGTGAAGTCGCCGATCTGCCCGTCGATGATCTGCGGGAGCAGGAAGTACCCGAACCGGGGTCGCTGCACCGCGCCGGCTGCGCACTTCTTGAGCGCCGTCCCCGACCACAGCTCCAGCGCCACCGCCGAGTCGAGGTTCACCTTGCTGGTGATCCGCAGGCCCGTTGCGTTGCCGTCCTCGTCGAGCACCACGGGCATCCCGGTGAACAGCGTGTACAGCTCCGGGTCGACCCGGCCGGCGGTCACCGTCACGTTGTACAGCTTGATCCGGCGCCGGGCCGGCTCGTAGACCAGGCTGTCGCCGTTGGCGTCCTTCTGGTCGATCTCCTCGCCGTCGTCGACCTCGGCCGCGTACTCGACCGAGACGAAGCCCTTCGACGTGACGTGGATTGGCCAGCCTCCGGCGCCCAGGATCGGGTCACCGCAAACCCCGAGCTTGGTGGCCCGGAGCATCTTCCCCTTCACGGGGGTATCGCACACCGCGGACATCGGCACATCCTCAACAGGAGAGCTCCATGCCCGGCCCGCAGCCAGCGGCGAATACCCCGCCAGCGTAGCCGAGAGGGCGCTGGCCCCGGGTGGGACACAGCGCCCTCGGCGTCAGGCTGTCGGCGGTGCTACCGCTGCACGCTCGGGTGGTTGCCCAGCACCAGGTCGCGGATCAGCGCCTCGATGTTCTCCGCCCGGTCGTGCGGCACCCGGAAGTCGATCGTCGTCGCGCCGGCCACCACCGCCACGGCGGTGTGCAGCCCGTCGCGCCGGCTGGCCACCGACTGCACCGCGCGCATGGCGAGCATCTGCCGGCCCTGCTGCTTGAAGCGCGGCCGGCACGCTGGCGCGAGGAGCGTCAGCCCGATCGTGTAGACGGCGAGGATCACCAGCAGCACGTTCGCCACCTTCGTCCGGCCCGGCTTGCTCCACTCGATCCGATCCGGCCAGATCGCGACCTGCGCGTTGCGGCCGGCTATGTGGCTCTCGAACGTCGTCAGTGGCTGCTCCATTGTGCTTCCTCCACAGTGAACGGGGCCGCACCCGATGGGTGCGGCCCCGCATCTTGTCACGGCCGGGCAACGCCCGGCAGCCCCGTCACAGCGTCCGGCCGTCGATCACCTCAACCTCCATGCCCAGCTCGGCGGCCTTGCCGCGCAGCGCCGGCTCCACCTCGTCCCAGGCGGGCCCGTCGAGCACGTACGCGCTGCGGCTGTCGCCCTTCACCGTCGTCGCCATGACCGCGGTACGGACGTCGAGCACCTTGCCGCTGCGCTCGCAGACGATCTGCCGCATCACCCCGTGCCGCAGCACGTCCCGGCTGATGAACTTCTCCCGGTCGGCGTCGTTGTCGGCCAGCAGCGCCCGGAACACGTCGCTCGACATCAGACCCTCCCGGCCGGGGTCAGCCACGGTCCGGCCAGCGGTCCGGCCGGGGCCGGCGGCGTCTGCCGCGCGGTTCCCTCGACGATCAGGCCACGGCAGCCGCCGCACACCACCTCGGTCACCGGGCCCAGCGCCAGGTCGACCGGCGTCTTCACCGCCCCCTTGCAGCCCACGCACGACAGCGACAGCAGCCGGGGCAACCGCATCCCGAGCAGCAGCATGTCGCGAGGCACCAGCGTCTCCCTCGGCTGCCCGCCGCGCGGCAGGATCACCAGGTTGACGCAGTTCGGGAACTCCCGCACCGACTGCACGTCGGCGATCGCGACCAGCTGCCCGAACAGCAGCACCTCATCGCGGCGGCGCAGCTCGTCCGTCCGGATCGGCTGGCTGCCCTGTCCCCTCGTCCCAGCGGTCACGCCGCCGTCTCCTCTCGCTCCAGCCAGCAGAGCCGGCTCTCCACATCGACCACCAGCTGCTCGGTCAGCCCGGACCACACATCGGCCGGCAACGTCGCCAGGTGGTGCCACCGACCGGCCCGGGCCGCGTAGACGTGCAGCGCGCCCAGGCCGTGCTCCCACAGGTAGGCCCAGCCGTCGCCGTCGTCGGGCGCGTCCTCGCCCATCCGCCCGACGAGCGCCCGGCCGGACACCTCGGGGCGCGCCGCGCGCCCCATGCCGCACACGTACGCCCAATCGGGGCGCCGCTCGGCGACGGCCGCCGCCGGCCACGGCGTGCAGGCCAGCACCGACCAGTCCCGGTGCAGCAGCGCCTCCACGAACTCGGCGGTGTCCCGCCGGAAGGTGCGCGCCCAGATCACCCGCAGCTGCGCGAGGGTCCAGCTGGGCTGGCCCTCCAGCTCGACGGTCCGGGCCCGGTACCACCGGCTCCCCGGGGCGAACTGCCCCACCAGCGCCTTCATCCCACAACCTCCCGCCTGCGGTCGCGGACCGCCTCCATGTAGCCCCGGAAGTCGCTCGCCCTCCACTGGGTGGCGTAGCCCCGCTTCTGCACGTCCAGCAGGTCCGTCACCGTCAGGCTCGGCAGCTCGTGCACCGACCAGCACGCCCACGGCTTCCACTGCTTCGGGCCGCGCTCGGGGAGCACCCCCAGGTAGACGTGCAGCCGGTGGCCGCCGAACAGGTACGCCCACTCGCGGTCCCCGGCGTTGGCCGAGGCGAGGTGCCCGGCCTCGGGCTCCGGGCCGCTGTGGCTCGGCACGCCGACGAGGTGCCCGGCGGTGCCGGTGCCCGGCAGGGCGTACAGCCTCGACCAGTCGGAGCGCATCAGCTCGTCGACGGCCGCCTGGACGTTGTGCCCGAGCATGTCGTGCACCAGCACGGACAGGGCGGGCACGATCATCGTCGGGCAGGCGTCGTGCTGGACGTGCCTCGCCCGGTAGAACCCGCCGGCACCCTCGGTGCCGATGAGCGCTCTTAGACCCACGTTGACCTCCACGTGAACTTGGGTCGAACCGATACCTTGCGCTGTCCGGTCGCAATCGTCAATAGCGGCCGTACAGCGAGAGCCCATCTAGGAACTCCGCACCGGGGCCGGGCGCCGCCCAGCCCCGCCTACGCAGCCACTAGCCGCGCTCGGTCACCTCGGACGGGTCGGCCGGCCGCGCGTCGCACTCGTCGACCGGCTCGTCCCCGTGCACGCAGTCCGGCTGGTGCGGGTCCGCGATGTGCTCCCGGCAGTGCACGCAGCAGTCCTCGGCGTCGTAGCAAGCCCCATTCGGCAGGCACTCGACTGCCACCCGCTTGCCCTGCTGGATCGCGCTCTTCGCCATCTGTTCCTCCACGTGAGACGGGGCGAGGTGTACACATACATTGTATGCGACCAGTCCCCGCACGTACACAGTTTATGTACGTGCGGGGCTGTGTAACAGGTCACACAAGGCCGGTCAGAACAACCGGCCCTGCCGGAACACCGCCTCCGCGTCGAACGTCGACGAGGCCGGCGGCGCGGGCCGCGGTGCCGGAGGCGGGGGCGGCGGCTTCGGCCTCGCCTTGCGCAGGTGCCCGTCCAGCGCGCTCTCCGGCGTCGGCAGCTCCAGGACGTGCCGCACCGCCGCGATCTGCCGGGCCAACTTCCACGCCCGCTGCATCTCGTCGATCGCCACCTGCCGGGTCCGCAGTGCCTCGTGCATCCACTCGTCCAGCAGCCCGTCGCCGCAGCCGACGACCACCCGCCAGCCCAGCCCCCACAGGTGGAAGTTCACCGCGCACAGCGCCGCCGCCAGCGGGTCGAGGTCGTTCGCCCACCACTCGCACGTCGTCGGATCGAGCCCGTTCTCCCGCATCGCCTGCGCGGCGCCGAGCAGCATCGTGCCCGTGCCCGCGCACGGCTCCAGGACCCTCGTGCCCTCGGTCGGGGCCAGCATCCGGCCGAGCAGCAGCGTCACGCTCTCCGGCGTGAGGAACTGGCCGATGCCCTTCTTCCCGCTGTGGCTCTTCATCGTCTGGAGCAGCATCCCCAGCAGGTCAGTGTCGCCCCAGCCGTCCGGCCCGCACCGCCCGAACAGGCCCTTGCGCAGCGCCGCCTGACCGACGGCCTGCACGGCGCGCAGCACCGTCTCGTCCTGGTCCTCGTCGATCCACGACCACAGGTGGATCGTCCGCGGGTTCAGGTCGGGCCGGATCGCCGCGAACTCGCACCACAGCCGCTGCATCAGCAGCCCGAACCCCTCGTAGTCCAGGCGCTCGAACGTCTCGGCCAGCGCCGCAAGCCGGTCGGGGTCCTCCGTCTCCCTGGCCACCAGCGCCAGGGCGGCCACCACCGACATCGGCACCTCGATCCGCGAGCCGCCGTACCGGCTGTGCCACGCGTAGTCGACCGCCTCGGCGATGTCCCGCGCGTGCTGCCGCGGGTCGGCCGGCACGGCGTTCGCGCGCCGCGCCACCGTCGTTGTCGTCATCTCTCTCCTCCACGTGAACCGCCGGCCTCCCGCCGGCGGGAACGGCAGCGCCCCCGCAGCCACGTCGGCTACGGGGGCGCTCGGGTCGATCAGCAGCAGTTGCCGCACACCCCCGACGCGGGCAGCACGGTGAAGCACTCCCCGCACATCGCCTTGCGCACCTTGGCGATCTCGCGCTCGTTCGCGCGCCGCTGCTTGGCGTCCGCCACCCGCTGCCGCTCGGCCAGCACCCGCGCGTTGTGCTCGTCGACCGCCCGCCGCTCCTGCGGCGTCGGGGTGCGGAACAGCGGCTGCCCGCTCGCCAGTCGCTCCTGCAACTGCGCGTTCAGCGCGGTCAGGCCGGCAACCAACTGCGTCTCGCGGTAGCTCATCTCGCGGCTCATCGGGGCACTCCTCGCTACGGGGGGCAGCTTGCTGTACATACTCATTGTATCCAGACGCCACTCCTCACGTACAGATTTTATGTACGGCTCGGGCTGTGGAGCGGGCCACACAACGGCGACGCCCCCCGCGCCGCGTGGCGCGAGGGGCGTCGGTCCTCTCAGCTCAGAACGACTGGCGGTACACCTCGTGCGTGTAGCAGTGCCAGTAGTCCTCCTGGTTGTCGAACCCCGGGCAGTCGAGGTGCTCGGCCGCCTTCGCCGGCGGCACCTTCGTCAGCTCGGCGGCCGGCAGGTGCCACCGCACGTCGTCCGGGTCGACCACCACCACGCCGCCGCCCTTCACCTGGTCGACCAGGCCGCGGTGCTCCTGGCCGTCCCACGTCCAGGTCACCACGTCGCGCTCGGCCAGCTCGGGCGCCGGCTTCGGCCGGGCCGCCTTCACGCTCTCGGCGACGATCGCCAGGGCCTGCCGCCGCTCGGCCACCTTCACCAGCGCCGAGTCCAGCGCCGCCGCCTTGTCGCTCACGGCGGCCAGCAGGTCGCCGCGCACCGACGTCCGCAGGTCGCCCGCTTTCGCGGTGACCACCGCGTCCTCGGTCGCCCCGGTCAGCTCACGCGCGTGCCGCTCGACCTCCCGCTCGGCCTCAACTACCTGCCGCGCCAGCAGGGCGATCAGGCCCCACTGGTCGGCGGCCTCGGCCTCGACGCCGAACTGCCCGGCCAGCTCGTTGACCCGCTTCTCCATCTCTCAGCCCTCCTGTAGGGGTAGCGCGTTGCGTACATATTCATTGTATGCGAGTTTCAGCCTTACGTACAATCTCTATGTACGCCCCGGGCCGTGGAGCGGGTCACACAAAAGCGCCGCCCCACCTGGCACGGGGAAGAACCAGGCAGGGCGGCGCGAGTCCGAGGCGTGGGGTCTACCGGCCACTCCGCGAGGTACGCGACGCCCGGGACGCCTTCGTCGACGGCTGGGAGGACCCACCGTCCGACTTGGCGTCCGCCTCGGACACGTCGGCCCCGGCGTCAGCCGACGTGCTGTCCACGCCGGCGTCAGCCGTCGGCTCGCTCGGGGTCTCGACGACGCGCCCGTCGTCAGCCGACGTGCTCTCCACGCCGGCGTCAGCCGCCGGCTCGCTCCGGGTCTCGACGACGCGCCCGTCGTCAGCCGACGTGCCCTCCGCGCGGGCGTCAGCCGCCGGCTCGCTCGGCGTCTCGATGACGCGCCCGTCGCCGGTACCCAGCACCTGCTGGGCCAGGTCGTCCGGCACGTCGAACGCCAGCCCCAGCGGGCCGTCGCTCGTGGTCAGCACCTCGTCGTGCCGCTCCTCGCCGGCCGCGTCGAGCAGCTGCCGCGCGAGGGCCTTCGCGTCCGCGCGGTCCTTCGCGTAGATCAGGGGCATGTCTCCTCCTACGCCGGCACGCCCGGCAGCTTGACCTTCACCGCCGCCACCGCGCAGCTCCACCCCACCGTGTAGAACCGCTCGGCGACCGCGAACACCTCGTTGTCCTTGCGATCCAGGGCCTCGTCCAGCTTCGGCAGATACACCGCCGACCGCCGCACCATCACTGGCCCCGTCCCGTACAGCCACGCCTCACCAGCGGCCGGCGCCACACCACCCGGGCCGACGCCGGTCGTCTGCGCGAACACGATCGGATCGCCCAGCGGGGCCACCAGCCGCGGACCCTCGATCCGTGACTGGCCCTTCTCCGAGAACCACCCGGCCGTCCACCGGGGAGCCCACAGCACACCCAGCACGCCGGCCCGGTCGCTGATGTGCGCCTCCAGCAGGCCCACGCCCGTCTCCAGCGGCACCGGTGCCGCGTCCGAGCCCGCCAGCACCTCGGTGTCGACCTCCGCCAGGTACGTCGCGTTCCCGGCCTCGCCGGTCCACACGTAGTGCTCCAGCGACTGCTGCTCGACCAGGCCCAGCGCCCGCCGCCCACGGTCCAGCAGATCCGGCCGGGCCGTCGACCGGCCGGTCAGCCCGCCGTACAGCCGGATGACGGCGGCCTGCACGCTCGGTACGCCGTCCGGCAGGACCATCGCCGCCCGGTTCGCGTCGGAGGCCGCCGCCAGGTTCGTCGGCGCCGGGGAGTCGACGCACTGCGGCTCCCACTCCACGCCGGCCTGAAACTCGCGCTGGTCGGCCGGGTCGACCACGGCCGCCGCCGAGAACAGCCCGTACCGGATCGGCGTCGTCGCCGGGGCTTCCACGTACACCAGGGGCTGCGTCACCCGTCACCTCCTCCGGGGAGGGGGCCGCGCCGCGCGGGCGCGGCCCCGTCGAACGGGTAGCTCAGACCGCGGAGCAGTCGAAGGCGACGGTCGACCCGGTGACGCCGGTCGGGCACAGCGGCACCGACACCTTGTACGACACAAAGCACCGCTTCACCAGAAGCGTCGCCTGCTCGGTGAACAGCGCGATGTACTCGTTGTCCTTGAGCTTCGTCGAGTCGTACACCGCCGACAGGTCGATGATCGGCTTGGAACCCGTCACCCACGTGCCCGGCGCGTAGATCAGCAGGTCCACGTTCGCCGGCCACTGGCCCGGGGCCCCCGTGCCACCGAAGCCGCTGCCGCCCACGTCGGCGTACCCGTCCTGCCAGTCGTAGACGAACTGCGGCCGCAAGTGCCGCCGGGTGAACCACGCCGTGACCTGCTCGTCGGTCACGTCGAGGTAGTTCACCCCGGCCCGGCGGCTCATGTCCGCCCGAATCCAGTCGATCAGCCACAGCGGCGCGACGCACTCGAGGAGCTGCCGGCGGCCCAGCCGGTACCGGTACCGGTAGTCCGTCGCCGCCAGGGACACCGCGCCGAGCAGCGCGGTGGTCGTCTCGTCGCCGTCGACGTCGCCGCCGAGGGTCAGCGCGAACTGCGTCGACTGGCCCGGGGCAGCGGCCATGCGCTGGATCAGCCGCGCGTTGATCTTGTGCTCGTGGGCGGTCAGCGCCCGCCGCACCACATCCCGGGTCAGCTCCGGCCACACCGCGTTCTGCACGATGTCCTGCTCGATCTGCACCCCGTCCACCTCGAGGCGCGTCTCGGCCCAGTTCACCGTCGGCACCCTGTAGGCGGGCTTGTCCGTGCCTGCGGTGCTGTCCGCCTCGGTCTGCACGAAGCCGACCGCCGAGTACAGGTCGCGGAAGTCCAGGTTCGACGGGACCTTGATACCGCCGCCGCGCGGGATCGTGATGCCCGGGAGGTCCAGCAGACCGTCGTTCGTCTCCAGGCCCTCGCACAGCTCCCACAGCGTTTCGGATGGGGCGCCCCAGCCGCCGGCCGCGACGAGGTTGCCTCCGGGCAGCCGCGACTCGGTGGCGGCCAGGTCGACCAGCTCCATGTCGGTCAGGCCCCTGCCCCCGGCAACGAGCGCCTGGTCGACGGGCAGCTCTACCCGCGCCACGTTCTGCTTGATGCGGGTCGCGACCCCCACCCCGCGCGGAAAGCCGGCGAACTTGTCGTCGAACGCCGACGCGACCTCCGACACAGAGGAAAACACGTGCCCGTGCGGCACGTTCGGCACGTCCGCAGCCGCCTTGATGACCGCCGACTTGCCGGCGCTGGTCACCTTCGGCTTCGGCTGCCGGCGGGCCGCCCGGCGGGCCAACGAAGCGACGACCGGCGTCGGCTGCGGTGCTGGCACGTCCGCGACCTGGTGCTCCTCCGCCGAAGGATCGTCGCCATCGTCGCCATCAACGTCGCTGTCGCTGTCAGCGTCGCTGTCGCTGTCAGCGTCGTCACCCTCGCTATCGGGGGCATCGGCGGCGCCGTGCACGGCCGCGTCCAGGTCGTCCAACTCGGAGGCCACCTGCAGCGCCGCCTGCTCAATCTGCTGCTGCTGGGTGCGCACCGACTGGACAAACGTGGCCAGCTCACGCAGCCGGGTCAGGCCGTTAGCGTCCAGGGCCGGGTTGTCGCGCAGGGTGTCGAACGCCGCCACGGCCTGCGTCTCCAGCTGGCTCAGCGCGTCGAGGTCGAGCCCGTCCAGGCTCCCAGGGATCTCGAATTCCACCGTCGGCTCCTCAGCACGGTAGGGATCTCAGTCCCGACCGGCCCGCAGCCAGCATCGGTGGTTCAGCGCACAGCGTATCTCAAGCAGGAAGCTTGCCGTCCCTTGACATTGCATCGCATCATTGGATGCATCGGGCTGAATGTACGGCCCGACCGCTATCGAGGTAGCCCTTCATCAGGAAGCCCTACCCCAGCGTGAAGCGCGAGGCGAGACGCGGATTTTGCCGTATTGGCCTGAGACGAAAGGCGGGGATCACATGAAACCCGATTCCATCAGGTAGGAGCGTCACGTGGGAGGAGCCGCAGCGTGGATCGCCGCGGTTGCTCCCCTAACGACCTTCGTGATCCTCCTGCTCGTGACCCTGCATTTGGTAGGGCGGGTCGAGAGAGCGGGCGGATACATCGAAGTGAGTTGGAAAACCGTCGCGTTCCACATCAAGTGTTCGTTTTCGCCGGAAGGGTCCGCTGATCCATCCGCTGGGCCGCAAGGTCCAGTACCAGGTTATGCGAACCCTGCGGGAAGTCCCGGGGACGTTGTTACAGGCACCGTCACCCCCACGACGGGGGGTGGCCCATGACGTAGATGCTGCGGGTGCGACGCCAACCGGCGTCGCACCCGGCCTACTTTTGCACCTGGCGGATCGTGCCGCCGCCGCCCCGCCGCACGTCGGCGATCTCCGCATCCGTCTTCGACCCGTACTCACCGCCCTGGCGGCCGTCCTCGTAGGACAACACGTACACAGTGCCGCCCCGACGCTTGCTGCCGCAGTTGCAGCCCATCGGCTCCTCCCCTCTACTTGCCGTGCACCGTGGCGGCCAGAGCCGCTACGAGGGTCGTTCGGTCCCGGCCAATCGACGCCGCGATCCGCTCGACGTTCGCCGCGGTGGCCAGCCGCTGCCGTTCGGCCTCGAAGCCTGCGGCCACCGCACGGCGGACCGCCGCGTCCAGCGTCTGCGGGGACAGCGGGTCGCGCTGCCGGCGCTGCGCCGACTCCGACGCCTTCCAGCCGGTCCAGCCGGAGGCGACCATCGCGTACGCCCGGCCGCCCGACGAGCGGCCCCGCACCACGGGGAAGCCGCCGACGTTGACGCACAGCGCCGCGACGAGCTGACGCGCACCGCCGATCCACCGCCAGTCCCCCGACAGCGGCGACCGACGCAGCAGCTGCACCTGCTCCGGCTTGGCCTCGGGCACCAGCGACCCGGCGACCCACGTGCCGTGGGCGTCCCGGCCGGCACGGACCACCGCGACCTGCGTGCCCGTGTCGTCGTAGTGCGCCACCGCGCTCGCCGCGCTGGCCGCCAGGTCGGCGTGCCCGGTCGACGCCGTGATGTGCCCGACCGCGATCAGCTCCCCCTCGGCCGTCTGGATCTCCGGCCGGTGGAACCAGTCGAAGCCGCCTTCCTCCGGCGGCATCACGCACTGCCCGCCGGTCAGGAACGACAGGTGGCAGTCCCGGTCGGCCAGGTGCCCGAACACCCTCCCGTCGGCCGTCACCGTGATCGGCGTCAGCTCGCCCAGGCCCGGGTCGTCGAACCACACCTTCGGCGGGTACAGCGGCGCGACCTCCGACTTCTTCGCCGCCGCGCCGGCCGCGGTGACCGGCTCTTCCTCTTTCTCCACCTCTTCTGAGGCTTCGTCGTCGCCGTCGGCGGGCTCGTCGTCGACCAACTCCAGCTTCGCCTCCATGAACGCCTGCGTGCCGACGAGGGTCACCGCCATGACCCGGCCCTTCGTCACCGTGATGTACGGCTCCTCGCCGGAGTCGATGAACGCCTCCCACTCCTCGTCGCTCATCTCCTCAATCGGCGTGCCCTTCGCGTCCGTGTACACGAACTCGAAGTCGTCAAGGTCCACCGACGGGAACAGCACGCCGCTGCGCAGCAGCTCCAGCGCCTCCCCCAGCTCCGGCACGGCGTCCAGGAAGTCACCCGAGCCGGTCAGCTTCGACTTCTGCACCTCGCCGGCCGTGATCCGGCCGATCGTCACCGCGCCCTCGTGCCCGGGGGCGTCCGACCGCGCCCACCGCAGCGGGATCGGCAGGTCGCGGAACGACCACTCGCCGTCCGCCGCGAAGATCCGCCGGTCACCCGACCTGGCACCCAGCGGCGCCAGCGTCCCCTTCCACGTCGCCATCTGCTTGCCACCCTTCGCGGCTCCCGCCGCTGTCACCGTGATGTCCAACCCGCTGGCCCGATCCCGTCGTGGCCAGGGGTGCTCAGGGACCGCAGGCAGGGCCTCGCCGGCCTCCACCTCGATCATCGTGCAGCGGCAGCTCACGACCTGCCCGGCGGGCGCGGCCGGGTCGCCGGGGAAGCGCAGCGGCACCCCGCCGACCATGAACACGCCGTCCAGGGCGACCCGCTGCCCGTCCGCGTCGCGGTGGTCGTCGCGGGTCCGCTCGTCATGCGTGGCCACCCACACCTTGTCCAGCTTCTCGTCGAGCGCCTGCTCGGCGGTCAGCCAGGCGGTCAGCGTGCCCGCGTTGTACGCGCCGATCGTCTCCGTCCGGGCGATCGTGACCGCCCTGTCCTCCCACGACAGCTCACCGAGGATCGCCTCGATCGCGTCGCGAATACGCGGGATGCTCGCGCCTTCGGCGGTGAGCTCCGCGACGACGGCGGTCACCTGCGTCCACGCGCTGTCTGGCACCCCGGAGAGCCGGTTCGGCAGCGCCGCCAGGTACTCGTCCTTCATCTGCGCCACGCGCAGCGGCTCCAGGTCGCCGCCCCCGTCGGCCACGCCGGCGAGGAACGTCGCGTCGACCTCGGGCAGCAGGTGCACCGTCATCGCCTCGAACCACGCCTGCCCGGCGCCGGCGAGCGCCGACGGGTCCGGCGGGAGCGCCGCCGCGGTGACCGGCAGGGTCAGCGCCCGCGCCGAGCGCAGCCAGGTGCTCAGCGCCGCCCGGGCGGCCCGCTCGACGCGCTTCTCGGCGGCGAGCACCCGCGCCTCGTGGTCGAGGCGTAGCGGCAGCCACAGGTCCGGCTCGGCCACGCTCACCCCTCCGGGGCGGGCGGCAGCACGGCGACCACGTTGATCGTCGAGCCCGTGACCTGCACACCGCCGTCGGGCAGGCACGCCGGCATCCCCGAGGTGGTGCGCGCCACCCGGTGGATCGTCAGCGCGCTCTCGCGCAGCTCCAGCTTCACGAAGTCGTCGTTGAGGTCGATGTTCAGCAGCGCGAACGCGTCGCGCAGCTGGGTCAGGGTCACGTTCGCCGGGTCAGCCACGGGTCCTCCTGGTGTGCTCGTGCCGTGCCACGTCGGCCGGGTCGCAGACGTGAGCGCCGTCGGTCAGGGGCGGCTGGTCGCCGTCCCACAGGTCGCCCCACCACCCGCAGTTGCGGCACATCGTCCAGCGCAGGACCTCGCAGCCCTTGCCGCGTCCGGACCAGCGGCACGCGTGCCCGTGTGCCTGCACCAGGTCCGGGGCGGGCGCGGTCGGGGCCGTCATGCGGGCACCAGCTCTCCGCGCACCGTGCGGGTCAGGTGCTCCCGCAGCTCCGCCGGGTCGTGCCGGGCGCCGGTGACCAGCAGCCCTCCGACGTACGTCGTCAGGGCGGCCGTCAGCTTCTCCGGGTCGACGTCGAGCCGGGTGGCGATCGCCGGCACCGCCGTGAACGCGCCCTCCAGCAGCCGGGGCACCGACGTCGTTGTGGACTGCCGCACCGTGTGGTACTCCCACGCCTTGAGGCCGGCGTGCCGGTACCGCTCGCGGCCGACGACCCGCTTCCCGGCGATCTCCAGCGCCCGCAGCGCCAGCACCTCGCAGGCGGCGACGAACGGCCCGCTCAGCGGCTCCGCGGCCGACGCCGCGATGGCGTTCTGCTCGGGCGGGCCGCGGTCCTCGGTGTCGCCGGGTGGCGGCTCGTTGGTCGTCGGTTCCTCCTCCTCGCCGGCCGGTAGCTCGGCCGGCTGCGGGGCCGGCTTCAACGCTTCCGGGTCGATCGGCACGCTAACCCCGGCGACCTCCAGCAGCCGCGTCACGAGCAGCGGCCCGGCCGCCGGCACCGCGCGGATGATCTCCAGCAGCCGGCGCAGCTCCCGCTCTTCGTCGGTCGGCTTGTCGCCGTCGCCGAAGCCGGTCTCCCGGCGCAGCGCGTCGCCGGACAACTCGCCAAGGCCGTACAGGTCCTTCGCGTCCGCACCCTTGTCCGGGGTCTGCGTCAGCTCCGACGTGTCGTACCAGACGATCCACCGCTTCGCGTCGGCGACGCCGGGCGCACCCTCCAACGCCGGCCACAGCATCTGCTGGGTCAGCGCCGCGCAGAACAGCTCCAGCTTCGACTCGACGTGGTACTTGATCGTCGCCTCGTCGGTCATCCAGGCGCCCCAATGGTTCGCCTGGGTCATGCCGAGCAGCATCTCCGGCGGGGCGTCCAGGCCGAGGGCCAGCCGCCGGATCGCGCCGTCCAGCATCGACGGCACCGTTGCCGACAGCTCAGTGGCGAAGCTGAGCAGCCGCGCCTTCTCCAGGTGCTCGGCTGGGCCCTGCACCACGATCGGGACGAGGGCGGCCACCGAGTCGCGGTCCTTCACCGCGGTGGTCATCGCCTCGGTCAGCGTCGCCAGGAACGACGTCACCCCGTCCTCGGCGTCCTCCTCCTGCTCGGCGGCGGCGAACGACAGCTCGTTCGGCAGCAGCAAGATACCCGCCCCGGCCAACCGGGAGTCGATCTGCGACTGGACGTACTGCGTCAGCCGCTCGATGAGCCGCAGCACCCGCCGGTTGGCCTGCACCTGCGACTTCGGCAGGGCGTGCCTACGCGGCGACGGTGCCCAGATCCGGACGATGACCGTCTCGTCAGCCTCCAGCTCGCGCGGGCCGTCGCCCTGGTCGAGCACGTACTTCCCGGCGCGCTCTTGCAGCTCCTCGTTGGAGGCGATGAACCACCGCTCCCGGTCGGTCGC
The DNA here is from genome assembly GCF_053599835.1 of Micromonospora sp. NPDC005163. Lineage (NCBI taxonomy): Bacteria > Bacillati > Actinomycetota > Actinomycetes > Micromonosporales > Micromonosporaceae > Micromonospora > Micromonospora sp. NPDC005163. The sequence goes on along the minus strand of NZ_JBSFYP010000013.1, from coordinate 59,428 downwards.
GTTGCCGGCGTCGTCCTTCTCCGGCTCGCCGATCAGGTAGCACTCGCCGGGCACGCCGAGCTGGATCCCGGCGTCGTGCAGCAGCTCGCCCTGCTGGCCGGGGCCGCCGAGGAACGTCTCGTTGACGCCGGCCGGCGCCTGATCGGGTGTCTCGACCGGCCGGCCCTGGTCGTCGACCTGCGTGATGTACAGCCGGGCGCGGCTCATCGCCTTCGCGATGAGGTCGACCAGGTACGCCAGCTCGCCGCACTGCTCGTAGTGCCGCCATGCCTCTTCCTGCCACTCCTGCTTGGTGACCTTCCGCAGGCTGCCGCTGGACTCGTAGCGCATCTTCGCCGCCGAGGCGACGACGGCGGTCGCCTTTCCGACCTCGCTGTCGACGTTCGGCTTCGTGCCCCACCACGCCATGCGCTACTCCCCGGGCTCGGCGCGCACCAGCAGGCCGGTCGCGTGCGACAGGGCCAGCGCGACGGTGGGCACGTCGACCCACCAGTAGCCGGACCAGCGGGGCACGTCGGAGAGGTGCCACCAGCCGCCGACGGCCGGCACGGCGATCCACACGGACAGGCACCAGCGGCAGAACAGCAGGTACGCGAGGAGGCTGCCGTCGGGCAGCTGCCTCACGACCGCCTCTCGGAGTCGCCGGGTGATCTCGTCGGCGACGACCAGCCGGGTCACCCGCGCGACGAAGAGCAGCACCACCGCGATCTCGATCAGCCCCGTCACGGCTACGAGCATAGACAATGGCACTGCGACCGCACAGACATCAGCACGTGCGCGAATGCTCTACCGTGGCCGTGGCGGGAGCAAATACGGCGCCAGTAGCTTCTATGTTGGGCGCTTGCCCCTAGCCGCACGCTGGTCCGGAGGCGAGCCAGAACGCCCTCCTGCGGAACGACGAGAGGTTCGGAGCACCTCGGAGGGTGATGGTGGACGCTGAGGAACTCATGCAGGTGGACCAACAGCTACGCGAAATGTGCCTTGAGCGAGGGCTCGGCTGGGTCTTGTCGGATGTCGATGAGCTCATCCGCCAGGGGCAACACGTTGCCGGCCGGCCCGAGTACTTCCAAGAGTGGGCAACCGATCGATACGGCCGCTACCCCGCGCGGATCGACCCAGGCAAGCGACCGACCACAGCAAGTCTGAGGGAGACGCCCTTCTCCGCGCCTGACAGGACCCTGCTGCTCATCGACGCAATGCTGGCGGTGTTCACCCAGCTGCCTGCAATGCAGGCAGACACGTTGGAAGCGCTGCGGGACGGCCGGAACGGCCTGGCTCCACCGGTCAACTCGGTCACGTTCACGGGTGGGGATGATGAGACTGCCCCCTTTGACGACTTCGACGGCGAGGCGATGGGACGAGTATCCGCGAGTCTTCAGCGCCTTCGCGCAGCGGTGATCGAGCAATGAGCGAGCACGTAGACGGCATGTTGAGGGAACTGGAAGCCAACCTAGACGCCGCAACGCATCCGTTCACGTCGGCGTCAATCGCGGACCGAGTCTATGAGGCATACGTCTTCTCGCTGGTGGTAGCAGCGGCGTTGGACGCCGGAGCGGCGGTGAGCTACCGCGAGGGCAACGGCAAGGAGGTGACCGATCTCGTGTTCCGGGGCGCACCCGGTGTCATTTACTCCAGTGATCCGCAGTGGACGTTCGCCGTACTAGGGTTCGGCAACGCACCGCCCCTCGAGGTTCACGTTCGCGTGAAGATCATCGGCGGCAAGACCCGCACGGAGGGCGAGTGCGATGTCCTGATCTTGGACCACCACGCCGCAGCGAGCAGCAGGTACAGGAGCAAGTCACCGCCGGCATCGAAGTGCCTGGCCGTCATTGAATGCAAGTTCTACCCTGGCCCGCTTCCTGTCTCGCTGGCGCGGGAGTTCGCCCAACTGTGCCACGACCGCGGTAACAACGTCGTTGGATACTTCGTCTCCAACCAGCGCTCGGCCATGGTGTGCCAAACGCTTGCCGCCACGCCGAACGCCGTGTGCGAGTTCGGAGTTCTACCGGGTACCAGGCAAAAAGGCCATCTGACAACATTGCTGCGCGAAGCATTCAAGAGGCACGTCGCCCCCCAGGACCCGACGCATGTGATCTGACGCCCCGGTGGCTGGCGTCCTTCTGGCTCGGAGCGATCTCCGGTCCACTCAGGGGCCGGGCCTGAAGCGACGCGTGGTGGCGAGTCTCAGGCTCGCCCTCTGGCGGCTGACCCACCTAGTGTCCTGTGTTCAAGAGTCGTTTGCAGGCCGCGGCGAGGGCGTTTGGGGATCGAAGGCTGTTCGCAATGGCATTGACCGCGTGTGTGACGTCGAGCCGCACTCTATGGCGGCGGCAGAGGGAAGGATCGCCCATGGACATGGCGACACTCGGCCCGTTGGCCACCAAGGCGGCCGTCAACTGCAGCACCATCATCGGTCGGAAGCTGCTGACCAGGTACCAGCGGAACAAGATCGCCACCGAGGCCGCCGGCATCCTGGTCGCCGGGAAGATTGAACGGTTCATCGAGCACCTGAACCCTCAGCAGCTCCGTCGGTTTCGGGAGTTCGCCGAGTCCGCTCAGTTCGATCACCTGGTTCGCCAGGCCATGATCTCCTCCCTCGCCTCGACAACCGACGACACGCGGAGCGCGATCCGTGAGCAGCTGCGGCACGGCTTGCGCCACCACGGCGAGTTCGCCGAGGCAGACCTGCTACAGGCCACCGACGTACTACACGAACTGGTGGACGCCGCGGTGCATGCGGTGCGGCAGACTGCGGCACCAGGAACGCTCGACAGCGGCCGCGCCGTGGCGATGGCGGCCAGGGTGGCCGCTGCCGGGGTGCTCAACAGCGAGCTGCTAAACCGCCTCAAGACGCTCGACGAAGTCCACCAGTTCGCCAAGGCGGTTCGATCTGCGACCAAGGCCGGCCACGCGAAGCTGCGCATGGCCGCGCACGACTTGAACCGCCAGGTCGACTACGCCCAGCTGTACGTCACCCCAGTGCTGCGCCCGGCGTCAGCCTCTCCCTTGTGGGACTCATCGGCCTCAGAGACGTTCACGCTGGCCGACGGCATGAACAACGTGGTTCGCTTCGTCATCCTCGGTGACCCGGGCGCGGGAAAGTCCACGCTGGCCGCAAAGCTCGCCCACGACCTGGCAGCCGACAAGATCGGCGGCCTGGAAGGGCAGGTGCCGATCCTGCTCGTCGTGCGTGCACACACTCAGTCACTGCGCACTGATCACCACACCCTGCTGCACTACCTGGAGGCGGCCTGCCGGCGTCCTGGCAACGTCAACCCCCCACCTGATGCGCTCGAGTATCTACTGCTTAACGGCCGCGCCACGGTCATCATCGACGGCATCGACGAACTCGGTGACAGCTCCTACCGGCAATCATTCGCCCAACTCGTCGATGGCTTCGCCCACCGCTACCCGCTTGCCCGCGTCATCGTCACCTCCCGAGTCGTCGGCTATCCAGACGCCCCCCTCGACTCTGACCTGTTTCCGACCGTCGACATCGCCCCCTTCAACGAGGCCCAGGTCAACCAGTACGCCAGCCGATGGTTCAGGCTCGATACCTCCTTGGACGAGGACCAGCGTCGACAGCTGACCGAGGCTTTCATGCGGGAAAGCGAGGTGGCCCGCGACCTGCGAGTCAACCCGCTGGTGCTGTCGCTGCTGTGCGGCCTGTACTCGACCGTTCATTACATCCCACGTAACAAGCCCGAGATTTACGAAAAGTGCGCCGAGCTGCTATTCGAGACCTGGGACCGGACACGGGGCATCGAGGTCACACACCGGTACGGGGCACACATCCGCCCAGCAGTGCAACGCCTCGCCTGGCGGCTCTTCACCGACCCGCAGGGCCGCCAAGCGCTGCCACGCGCGGAGCTGATCGCGTTCCTCGCCGAATACATGAAGACCAAGCGGTTCGAGGACCCAGACGAAGCGGCTCAGGCCGCAGCTGACTTCCTTGACTTCTGCGCCGGCCGCGCCTGGGTACTCACCGACGTGGGCTCCGACGCCCTGCAACCGCACTACGGGTTCGTGCACCGCACGTTCCTCGAGTTCTTCGCCGCCTCCCAACTCGTTAAGCACCAGCCCGATCCCGAGGTGGTATGGGAGCAGTTGGAGCCGCACCTCCTCGACAGCACCTGGGACGTTGTCGGCCAGCTGGCAGTGCAGATTCTGGATCGTCATTGCGACGACGGCGCCGACCGCGTATTGCGCGTCGCGCTGGCCCGCGTCGACGAGGTCGCCAACGCCTCGCTCAGCCACCTGACCTTTGCCGGCCGGTGCATGGAGAACATCGCCCCGAACAACACCACGCTCCGGGATGTGGTCACCCGTGTGGTGGCCCGATCGTGTGCAGCACCAGCGGCCGACCGCCGGTGGACGCAACTGGAGAACGACCCGGAAGACGACATTCCACTTTCGGCGCTGCTGGCGGTCACCGCGCCGGACAATGCCACCCGCATAGCCCGTGCGATGGCTGACGCCGTCGAGCACTATGCCAGGGTTATGTCCCTGAGCAGTTCTGCCGGATTGCTCTACGACATGCTGCTAAACCACCCACTCGACGGCAGACACCGCACCGGCGAGTTGATCAAGGGGCTGGTCGCGGATGACTTGTCCCAGCGCGCCGTACCCGAGACGGCCCGGGTGTGGCACCGGATTGTTCAGCAGCCCACCGCCGATGACCTGGCCGAGCACGGCCTCTCGATCCTCTACGAGCTGACTTACGTAGGCGGCGCTACCATACTGCCTGTTTTCATGGAAATCCTGGAGGGAACTGTCGCCCCGCACTGGGACCGGACGGCAGCAGCCGTCCCTTGCCGGTGGGATGACACCCTTGAAGGGTACTACCCCCAGATCATTGCCAACCGTGACTGGCTCTCCCGCGCCGCGTTGCCGCGGAACGTGTGGGAGGAGGCGCTGGTGGGGTTCGACGAGGCAGCACTGCGCGAGATGCGCAAGCACAGCCGCGCAGCCCTGATCCTGCTGTTGCTCCCGATCATGCGGGTTGCGAGGAACCGACGCGACGATCATCAGCTTGACCAGTTCATGACCGCTGTGGAGGGCGGCTACCACGAGGCGGCCGTCGACGTCGTCAACTCCTGGGCGTTGCCCGCCGAAGCCCACGACTTCCTCGTTGAATGGGTCCGGCGACCCCAGCTGACGGGAGCAACCCTGCCGGGTTCGGCTGTCAGATAACGGCCCGTTACGCGCGGTTTGGCGTCTGGGAGGATAGGTCAGGTACGCCATAGAGCAGGCGGAGTCGGTGCCCGGTGGTGTCGCAGAACCTCCAGTTCTGCTGAGGGTTGGTAGGCGTGCGGGCGGGCAGCCCGTCCAGGGGCGTATGGGACATGGTCCCGTCCAGCGCCACCAATGCCGCGGGTACTAGCCGTTCCACGAACTTGCAAGCATTGAGGGCGACTCGGCCGCTCGGCAAGGTCAGCATGCCCCAGGCGTCCGCGTCGGCGTCCAGCCAGCGCAGCAGAGCCTGCTCCTCGTCGGGCGGCACCGTCACCAGGATGTTTTCCTCGCCGCCGATTGACTGGTGCCCGGTGAAATGCAGAGCGGCGCTATGCACGGTGTTCCGCAGCACGGCCGCGACCTTCATGACCCGATGAGCGGTCTCGCCCACGCCGGTGAAGGTGGCCAGCTCCGGGGCGCGGTCGTCCAGCTGAGCCCGCCAAGCCTGCTTCTGCCAGCCAACCTGGAACTTCGGCGTGTTCAGGCCGAGGTAGAGGTCGGCGACACGAGCCGTGATGTCGAACGCGCCGACCAGGCTGTACAGCAGCGAATCCAGCTCAGCCAGCACCTCATCGGCGTTGCCGCGGGCATCGTGCACAGAGAGGCCGTGGATCGCGTCCCGAAACGCCAGCGCCCGCGCCACCCTCGTGAGACACGACGCCACGAGAGAGCTGTGGGGCTGCTCCCCAGGGTGGTCTCTGGGTGCCGCAGCCGCCCACTCCCCATAGCCTGGCAGCATCGCGTATGCCGCTGCTCGTCGCATCGGCACGGGGCTCCAGCGGATCCGTCCGCCACCGATGATCACCGGATCCCCGTGCCACCGCAGGAACAGACCAACCAGGGCGAGAGCTTCCTCGGGCGACAGCACGTTCGCCAGGTGCCGCGCGTGGGGACCTGTCCGCCGTGCCAGCAACCACGGACGGGACGTGACAATGGCGTCGCACTCGATTTGGTTTCCGATGTGCGGAAGCAGCACACCGGCCAACGCCTCCGTGACCTGCAGTCCGTGACGGTCGGCCAGCCCCCGCGCCTCGGCGAGGGACTCGCGGTAGCCGTCAACTCCCGTCCACATCTTGTCGTGCACCGTGAAGCACACCTCGTCGCGCTCAAGATCCGGGTCGTCTAGGACGACACCTCCGGTAGCGCCCGGATCATCAGTGACGAACAGCAGCTCGACGGCCTCGTGCTGACCATATGAGCGCAGGACCGCCGCGGCGTCGGGGAACCCGGTCGAGCCGCCCGGCAAGAACGGGTAACCGGCGAACTCACCCTGCCCGTCGGCGTCACCGGCCATCAGTGGCAGGTCGAGCAGCACCCTCAGCCGACGCCGCTCAGTGGTTCGATCGAACGGGTTCGACTTCCACCCGGATCGCAGGATCGGCCTCTTGTACGACGGGATCGGCACCGATTAACTCAACCACAGCGCCACGGCAGGCGCGGGGCGGCACGATGGCGGGATGGCGCCGACAGAAGCGTGGTTTCTCGGTGGACCGGTCGACGGACGACTGATGCCCGTGGAGGTCGCCTCCGACGGCAGCCCGCCAGCCGTAGTCAAGCTACCTCAGACTGGCTCCTACGTCGGGGCAGCCGACGTAGCAACGCCTGCGGTTGAACACGTCTACCTCCATGCCGGCAGGCACGATGACATCGAGGTTTACCAGTACCAGTAGCTCGCTGATCCGTTCCTGAAGGTTGCTGAGGGCAGCGAGGCGACGACCGCCGTTGGTAGGGCCGCCGCATGAGCGCGGCGCGGCGGATCGGCAGTCGTATCGGGTAACGGATACGAGCATAAGCAATGGCAATGCGGCCCGCATACCTGTCGCGCCACCCGTTGCCGCAACCTACGCAAATCGAAGCAGCTCAAGGGGAACGACGACTGCGGGACGGCGGTCTCATCGGCGCGGCTGTAACGTCGCCATCGGCCGACGATCCCCTTCGGGTCGCCACCCTTTGACGAGCAAGGACACCCCGACTGATGGCAGTGACCCGGCAGGAGATCGAGAACCGGTTGTGGGACGCCGCCGACGAGCTGCGCGTGGCGATGCCCGAAGCGCAATACTCCTCGGTCGTCTTCCCACTGATGTTCTGGAAGTACCTGTCGGACACCTGGGAGCACCACCACCAGGAGTTCCTGGCCGACAACGAGGGCCTGGACGACCTCTCCGCCGAGGAAGCCCACGAGATCGAGTACCGCGACTACCAATCGTTCGAGATCCCGTTCATCCACCCCGGCACCGTCCAGCAGCGTCGCGCCTCCTGGTCGTCCATCCTCGCCACCATCACCCAGCCCAGCCTCGGCCAGCGGGTCCGCGCCTCCCTGCAAGCCATCGAGACGGCCAACCCTGACAAGTTCTCCCGCCTGTTCGGGACCATGGCCTGGACCTCAGAAGAGGTGCTGTCGGGGGAGGTGTTGGCAGCGGTCATGCAGGCTATGGACCGCACCCCAAAGATGCACGAGGGCAACATGTCCCACGACGTGCTCGGTGGGGCGTACGAGTACCTGCTGAAGCGTTTCTCTGACGGGTCTGGCACCCGCGCTGGCCAGTTCTTCACCCCGCGCGAGGTCGTCGAGCTGATCGTCGAGGTCTTGGCCCCGAAGGGCTTCGAGTCGGTGTACGACCCGACCTGCGGGTCGGGCGGCATGCTCATCGCCTCCGCGAACCTGCTGAAGGCTCGCGGCGGGCGTGGCTACACGCTTCGCCTGTACGGGCAGGAGGCCGTGCCGGACACCGCAGGTGTGGCACGCATGAACCTCTTCATGCACAACCTCACCCAGTTCCAGGTCGAGGTCGGCGACACCCTGAAGGACCCGCGCTTCAAGAAGCCGGACGGGTCCATCGCACAGTTCGATGTGATCGTTGCCAACCCGCCCTACAGCCTGAAGTGGAAGCCCTGGACCAAGGACCCGCGCGCCCTCGGCGGTGTCGCCCCGCAGTCGTCGGCGGATTGGGCGTTCGTGCAGCACATGATCGCCAGCATGGACCCGAAGAAGGGGCGCGCTGGCGTCGTCTTGCCGCACGGCGTCCTCTTCCGCGGTGGCCAGGAAGCAGTCATCCGCCAGCGCGTCCTGGACGACGACCTACTCGAAGCGGTCATCGGCCTGCCTGCCAACCTCTTCTACAACACCCCTATCCCCACGGCGATCCTGGTGTTCCGTGCACCCGGCACCAAGGCCCCGGAACGGCAGGATGGCGTGCTGTTCATCGACGCCTCCAAGCGGTTCACCAAGGTCAAGAATCGCAACATCCTCACTGACGTCGACATCGCCGACGTCGTGACCGCCTACCACTCCAGCTTCGACGCCGACGGCAACCCGGCGGACCCTGACGGAGAAGGCGGCCTTTCGGCGCGCTTTGTTCCCAGCACGGAGATCATGGCGAACGCGTACGACCTCAACATCGGCCGCTACATCAAGCAGGCTGCCGCTGAGGCCGAAGACCTCGGCACCCTCATCGACGCCTACAACATCGCGCGAGCCGAACGGCAGAAGGCCGAGCAGCACATGCTCGCCATCCTTGCGGATGCCGGGATTAAGGGATTCGATGAGTGAGCCGACGAACAGCAACCTGGCAGCTGACGCGCAGGAGGAGTGGGTTCGCACACCTCTCTCGCGGTTCCTCACACCGGACGTGGAGGTCGTCGATGTGGACCCGGATCAGACTTATCCGATCGTGGGAGTCCTGAACAGAGGGAGAGGCCTTCTCTACCGCGATCCCGTCGCAGGAAGCTCTACGGCCTACAAGACGCTCAACCGGATCGGCCCCGCCGTGCTCGTGTACAGCCGGCTCAAGGCGTTCGAAGGCGCGATCACGGTTACCCCTGACGACCTGCCTGAATCCTTCGCGTCCCAGGAGTTCCCTACCTTCGCCTTCGCGCCCGATGCGAACCCCGACTTTTTCCGCATCCTCGCCACGACGCAGAGCATGTGGGATGCACTCCAAGGTGCGTCGAAGGGGATGGGCGGCAGGCGCGAGCGGGTAAAACCCGCAGACTTCCTTAACATCGTCATGGACATCCCGCCGTTGCCCGTGCAGAAGCGGATCGTCGAGGTCATCGCCGCGGTCGACGACCAGATCGCAGCACTCGGCACCGAATCCGAGGCGCTGGAGGGGATCCTGGAGTCTCTGCGCTCAGACTTGCCAGAGACGGACCATACTCCCATCGGTGACGTACTGGTGGGGATCAACAGCGGCAAAAGCGTCCAGGCTGGGGAAGAAGCCTCTGCCGAGGACGAGTACCGAATCCTGAAGCTCAGCGCGGTGCAGCGTGGCTGGTTCAAGCCTTCTGAGGCAAAGGCGCTGACAGAGGACACCGCTTTCTCGCCCAGTCATGTGGTGAAGAACGGAGACCTCCTCATTACGCGAGCAAACACACCGGAGCGTGTTGGATTCGTTGCCGTCGCAAAGAATGTGCCTGTGGGGACGTTCATGCCTGATCTGATCTGGCGCCTTCGCGTGGACGAATCTCGTGTTTCCACGGACTACCTTGAGCACGCTTTGTCATCACGCGAACTGCGGACCCGTATCTCTGGCGCGTCCGGTGGAACGAGCAAGTCGATGGTCAAGATCAACAAGCGCGGTTTTGCTGCTGTTCGGGTGCCCATTCCGCCGCCCCCTGAACAGGGTGAGTACGTACGGCGGTGCGACGCCGTGGTTAGGGGAATCATGGCCACCCGTGCTGAGGAGGACCGTCTTCGTAAGGTCCGGGCGGGGCTGCTGTCGGGCCTGCTGGACCGCACCATCGAGATTTAGTCAGCCGAGCTGGGGGTCTGAGCCGTGGCGATGGGCATTCGAGAGCGCGAGTTCCAGAACCTGATGATTCAGTGGTCCCTGCCGATGAGCTGGCGTTTCACAGCGGGCAGGTCGCTGCCGCGTGAGACGACGCAGACGGTGGTCGCCGGCCAGCTGCGGGACGCCATCGTCCGGCTCAACCCTGGGGTGATCGACGGGTTCGACGTGGACGCAGTGGTCGAGGAGATCATCGCCACGGTCAACGCTGTTGAAGGCGGGCTGGTGCGGGCCAACGAGCAGGTACTACGCCTGCTGCGCGGGCATAAGGAGTTCCGGGACGCCGACGGCGTGTGGCACGCCCTGAAGGTCATCGACGTCGAGCACCCGACCGCCAACACGCTGGTCGTCTCGGACGAGGTGACCATCACCGTCCCCGGCAAGACCTCCCGCCGGTTCGACCTCGTGTACTGGGTCAACGGGCTGCCACTGGTCGTGGTCGAGGTGAAGTCACCGACCGCGAAGTCCGGGTGGGCTAACGCCGCCCGCGAAATCAACGACGTGTACGCCACCGAGTACCCGTGGTTCTTCACCCCCAACGTCTTCGCCGTCGCCTCCGACGGGCTGAAACTGCGATTCGGTGCCGTTGGCGCGCCCCTGAACCTGTGGCAGCCGTTCCGGTCCACCGCCGACGACGAGAACCTGTCCGGGCAGGCTGACGTGCAGCGCTCCGTGGAGCTGCTGCTCAACCCGGCCACCGTCCTGGACATGCTCGCCAACTTCGCCCTATTTGATACCTCCGGAGGCGGGGTGGACAAGAAGTACCTGCCCCGCTACCCGCAGATGGAATCCGCCCACCTGATCCACGAGCGAGTCTTAGCCGGCGGCCAGAAGGGCCTGATCTGGCACCACCAAGGTAGCGGGAAGACGCTACTGATGGTGTTCGCCGCCTCGCTGCTGCTGGCCGACACCCGTACCGATTCGCCCACGATCATCCTGCTCTCGGACCGGACCCAGCTCGTCCGGCAGACCTCCGGGGTGTTCACCTCCGCGATGGGGCACGCCTACTTCCACCAGCCCGCCACCAGCCAGGAGCTGCGTTCCCTGCTGGCCGACGACGTGCGCGGCGTCATCTCCACTACCGTCCACAAGTTCGCCGACGCCGGCAAGAACCTGTCGACCCGGGAGAACATCATCGTGCTGGTCGACGAGGCACACCGCACCCAGTCCGCCAAGTCGAAGTCCCTGGCCGGGCAGATGCGCGCAGCATTGCCGCACGCGAAGTTCTTCGGCATGACCGGCACCCCCCTCAGGAACCTCGCCACCGACACCTTCGCCCTCTTCGGCGAGGAGACCGACCCGGGCAGGGTGCTGCACCGGTACTCGGTGTCCCGGTCTCTGCGAGACGAGGCGACCGTCCCAGTCATGCTGGACCCGCACCCGGTCTCCTTCGAGATGAACGACCAGGAGTTGCAGGCTGAGTTCGACCAGTTCGCCGACGACTTCGACCTCGACGACCCCGACCGCGAGACCCTGTCCCGCAAGTTCGGACGCCTCACCTCGGTGTTCGCCAACCCCGACCGCATCCATACGGTCTGCCAGGACATCGTGGACCACTACCTGGCCGGCGCCTACCGCAACGGCCTCAAGGCCCAGGTCGTCGCCTACAACCGCGAGCTGGCCGTGGCCTACACGGACAAGATCAACGAGCTGCTGGCCGGCTTCGAGGCGTCACAGGTGCTCGCCGAGGTCGGGAAGCATGACCGGATCACCGCCGAGGTGAACATCTCCGTCTCGGACTCCAAGGACGAAGAGCCCGCCATGCGGCCGTTCCACCTCTCGGAGACCGAGGAGGAGGAACAGAAGCGGCGGTTCCTCACCCCGGACGACCCGCTGTGCTTCCTGGTGGTGACCGCGAAGCTGATGACCGGGTTCGACGCCCCCAACGAAGGCGTCCTCTACCTGGACAAGCCGCTGAAGGCCCACACCTTGTTCCAGACGATCACCCGCCCGAACCGCACCTGGGTGTCCCCGACCGGGTTCGTGAAGACTTCCGGCGTGGTCGTGGACTACATCGGCCTGGCCGAAGAGGTCCAGCGGGCCGTCGTCGACCCCACCTCGGAGGGGGCAGGCAAGAAAGGCGGCGGGTTCGTCACCGACCTGTCCGAGCTAGTCGCCGAGTTCCGCACCACCTTCGCCCGCATCGAAGACCTCCTCGCGGACGTCGACGGCCTGGACCTCACGGTCCACGGATACGAGTCCGTGCGGGCCATCAACGTCTTCCTGGACGCCAACCCCGGCGCCGCCGAGGTGTTCTCCAAGGACTACCGGCTCCTGGCCCGCCTGTACCCGCTCATCAACACCGACAAGCGGGTCGCCAAGTACCGGGACGGCTTCGGGCTGTTCGGGTCCGTGTACACGACCCTGTTCAAGAAGTCCTCCGATGAGGAGAGGAAGGAACGGCTGGGCGAGCTGGGGCCGATGGTCCTGGAGATCATCAACGCCCACGTCCACTCCTTCTCCGTGGTCGCGTCCCAGGAGGAAGCCCTCGTCCTGGACGCCCAGGGCATCGCCGTCCTCAAGGAGCTGATGGCCCTCGTCCGCCCCAAGCCCGACAAGGACGACGGCGAGGACAAGACGCCGCCGTCCGCGGCGGAGATCCTGGACCGCATCAAGGCCGCCCTCGAAAAGGGCGTCGAACCAGGGTCCGCGAAGTACACCGCCCTAGCGGAACGGATCAGGCTGCTGCGGGACCGGATCATCCAGAACGCCCAGGACGCCCTGGAGTTCCTGTCCGAAGCACTCCGGGTCGCCCGCGCCATCGTGAACGCCGAGAAGCACCCCGACGAAGCCGTCGTCGTACTGGACGACGACCACGTAGGCGTCCTGTCACGGATCATCCACGACCACGCACCGTCCGGCCTCACAGTCACGGAGCGGAACCTGGCCGAGGAGATCGACCAGGTGGTCACCCGAACCCTCGCCCAATCATGGGACAACGCAGACGCTCGCAACCGAGGCGTCCGCCGCGCCACCGCCGCGGTCTTCCGCCGCTACATGTTGAAGCCGGTGGGGGAGCCGTATGACTCCACCGTCGCCTACATCGAAGCCCACTACCTCGTTGACTGACGAATGCGCGGGCAGCATCCAGCATCACCCGCTGATGCAGGGCGTGATCGTCGTGGTCACGCCCTGCATCACGGTGTCAGGAGTCGACCCGTGTAATGATCCGACCGGGCGGAAAGGTGGGCGGCCAGCCGGGAACCGGGGCGGTGTCGACGCCAGCGCGGGCAATCAGCCAGCCTCGCTCGGTGAGGTGCATCAGCATTGGGTACGCCACCATGGGCCCCGAATGATCAATCACCCTGACCTCCGTGCCCTGCCCCAGCACCACCACCTCATAGCCGGGGCTGACCGGGCGAGGCCGGCTCAGGAAGCCGAGCCGTTCCGCGTCCCACCCGGCCAGATCCCGCTGCAGCTCGGCGAGCACCGCGTCATGCACACGCGGCCACAGCGGATGCTGCACACAGTGCGGGTTCGACAGATCGTGCGCCAGGTCGTTGCGGTCGAACCGGGCAACGTCGGCGTTCTCCCGGTTGGCGTGGATCCACTGCTGCGCCAATGCCAAGCGAAACGGGTCGTCCAGTAACGCCCACGCGCTGAGCAGGTCACCGGCCAGCACGCACTCGACCCACACCATGCCGTAGCCGGCCGGGCCTTCCTCGTGCGCCTCCAGCTCAGCGCGCGTCTGGTCAACCCCGGGTACCGGGTACTCGTCATCGGTCGCCATCAGGGCACCATACGGCCAGTCACTCGCGAGCTCCATTGAGCGGGGGCGAGGTGGTCGCCCCGCTATGGTCGACCGCCCCGGCAAGCGGTCACTGCGGAGTCAGGAACCGCGCGATCGACGGCCCCTGCCCCGCCAGGACGCCTCGCCTCTCCCCGTACAGCCGCAACGCTTCGTCGGATGCCTTTGCTCGCGCCCGCATTCCGGCCACGGCCGGCTCATCGCCGAACCCGCGATACCCGGCGAAGGACGCACCAGCTCGCCCGGCCGCGGTCACTGCCGCGAGTACCGAACCGCCGATTTCCATCGGGTGGGGCTGCCATACCGCCTGTCGCCCATACACGTGGGCGCTGTCGCCCAGCCGCCACGGTAGCCCGTGCACCACCCCGGACAAGATCCCGTAGATCTCTGGCAGATCCGCGAATGCCCGCTGCACCAAGTCCGTCGCTTTTACCTCGATGGGCGTCTCCGGGGCGCCGGCAGTGACCCGCACCCCCTTGGCACGGTCACCGCTGCGGTTGCGCACCAGTTCAATGCGGGCACGCTTGATGAGCGTCAGCAACTGTTCCTTCTCCTTGGCGACCGCAGCCTCGGGAGAGGCCATGTATGCATTGCCCGGCACCCGCGCCGCCGACTTCGCCGCCATACCCGAGTCCGCAATCAGCAACGCGACACCCCTGGAGAACCGCACCTCAAACGGCTGTCCCTCGGCAAGCACGTGCATCAGCAGCGCCGCAGCCTCCACCGCCGAACGGGCCAGACTCGCATGCGCGTAAACGGGCGCCCCAGCCTGCGGCTGAGCGAGCAACACCCCGAGAGCGCGCACATGGTCAGTCACGTGCACCGCCATATGCATGCAGGCGAACGCGGCCCGGCTCCACAGCTCCTGCCGGTCGGCGCTGCGCACCGCCGACAGCAACTCCTTATGGTCGCGGGTGGCCGGCGCGCCGGTCGGCGCGGCAAAATCCAGGATTGGCCCGAGGAGCCCCTGCAGATCGTCGGCCTGCTCCCTGCAGAATCGGCTCGCCCGCATGAGGAAGTCATCGGTGGGATCGCGTCGCGTCACAGCAACCTCATCTCAGAGCCGGCGCGTCGCCATCGTGCCTGCCCCACCCGCGCCACCGCATCCCAGTTTGGGTGGCCGACCCGTCAACACGCTTCGCGCCAGCAGGCCCAGACTCGGTTAGCACATTGGCCACGATCTCGAATCCGACAACAGCCCGACCGCCTGGTGGCCGTCGAGCGCGTGGTCGACCACCCGGCCGACCTGCACCGCCTGATCGAGCGGGCCCGCACCGACCCGCACGTGGTCGCCTTCCCGTACCGGCCGGTCCACGAGCTGGCCGGCGACGAGCCTCAGCAGTGCCACAACGGGCACGGCTAACACCCGCGCTCGGCGACCACGCCGATACGGGACTGGTGGCCGTGCCGGGGCGGCAGGCACCTGGTTGTCCCCTGCTGGGTCTGCCCGCTGCATGAGCACGGCAGCTGCGGTGCCCTTCTCTAGGGGGAATTGGGCTGAGGTCAGTCAGGCGCTGCGCACATAGTCGGGAAGGGGTCTTCGCCTTCGTCGAGGATCAGCGGCACGTCGTACACCGACAGGTCCGGCCGGGGGCGCGCGTACCGGACGCGGTGACGCCACCGGTGGTGCTCGTAGGCCGTGTCTACCTGAATCTCAGCGACCACGGTCGGCTCGACCTGGGCGTAGCGCAGCGGCTCCGGCCGTTCGAACTGGCCGGACCAGGCGGCCGGTAACGGGTCGGGCCAGGGGTGGAGGATGACAACACCGCGGTCAGCCGGGCGTGGCGGGGACAGCAGTCTCGCCAGCTCCTGGCGCTGGGGCGCGGCCAGCGAGTGCGTGCGGCCGGTGTACCGCAGCCGGCCACGCCGGTCGAATCGGCCGAGGAGAAGCGTGTCGGGGTTGCGGATGCTGCCGGTGACGCCGCCGATGATCGCCTCCGTGCTGGCACGAGCGTGCTGGTGAAGAGCTGGTATTCCGAACCTGCGGTATTCGGCCGCCCGATGGGATTCATCGGCTTTGGGCCGGCGTCTACCGGTGGGCCTATGCAGCGATGACCTGGGGAACACGACGTCGTGTTCCCCAGGTCATCGCTGCACGCGGATGGGCTTCAGGTCAGTTCCAGGTGGGCACCTGACCGTCTGCGTAGCGGGCACCGAAGCCGCCGCCGGGCAGGATCTGGGCGATGGCGGCCAGGTCGTCGGCGCTCAAGGTGAGGTCGGCGGCACCGGTGTTCTCCTGCACGCGCTCGGGGCTGCGGGTGCCGGGGATGGGCACGATGTCCTGGCCCTGGGCCAGCAGCCAGGCCAGGGCCAGCTGGGTGACAGTGGCGTCCTTGGCGGTGGCCAGCTGCCGGAGCTGGTCGACGGCGGTGACGTTCTTCTCGAAGTTGCCCGGCTGCCAGCGGGGGTCGGTGTTGCGCATGTCGGTGGCGTCGTAGCTGCCGGCCGGCTTCGCTGTCCCGGTCAGGAAGCCGCGCCCCAGCGGGGAGTAGGGCACCAGGCCGATGCCGAGTTCGCGCAGCACTGGCAGCAGGGCCTCGACGTCACGCTCGAACAGGGAGTACTCGCTCTGCAGGACCGAGACGGGCTGGACCGCGTGGGCCGCCCGGATGGTCTGCGGGCCGGCTTCGGACAGACCGAAGTACTTCACCTTCCCCGCGGTGATGAGCTCCTTGACCGCGCCGGCGACGTCCTCGATCGGCACCTGGGGGTCCACCCGGTGCTGGTAGAGCACGTCGATGCGGTCGGTGTCCAGGTAGCGCAAGCTGTTCTCGACGACCTCGCGGATGTGCTCGGGGCGGGAGTCGAACCCGTACTCCTGGGTGAAGCCGAACTTCGTGGCGATGACGACCTCATCACGCACCGGGGCCAGGGCCTTGCCGACGACCTTCTCGTTCGCCCCCCAGCCGTAGACCTCGGCGGTGTCGAAGAACGTCACACCCAGCTCGTGGGCGCGCTTGATGGTGGCGATGCCGGTGGCTTCGTCGCTGGGCCCGTAGGCCACGGAGATACCCATCGAGCCGAAGCCGATGGCGGAGGTGGTCAGACCCTGGTTCCCGAGACTGCGTTGCTGCACGATGCTTCCTTCCTCAGCAAACCGAACTGTTCGGTTCTGACGTTAACGGTAGGTCAGGCAGGGCACACCGTCAAACCAAACGGTTCGGTTGGGCTATGATCGATCTCATGCCTGACGCCAAGCCCGCCCGCCCCCAGACCCGCGAAGGCACCCAGGAGCGAATCCTCAGCGCGGCCCAGAGCGAGTTCGCCCGCCACGGCATCGCAGGAGCACGGGTGGACCGCATCGCCAAGGCCGCACGCACCAGCAAGGAACGGGTCTACGCCTACTTCCACAGCAAGGAAGAGCTCTACTCCGTCGTCGCCCGGCACCAGCTCACCCTGGCTGCCGAAGCCGCACCCCTGGACCCCCGCGACCTGCCCACCTACGCCGGCGCCCTGTTCGACTACTTCACCACCCACTCCGACCGCCTCCGCTTCCTCAGCTGGGGACGGCTGGAGCTGACCCCCGAGGCCGACACCGCGGACCTGACCTTCGACCCCACCGGTGACGGCGCCGAGGATGCTGCCGGTGGGCCCGGCACTGCTGCGGCAGGGCCGTCGGACCCCTACGGCAAGTCCATGATCGCCAAGGTGGAGAAGCTGCGTCAGGCCCAGCAGGCCGGTCACCTGGACCCCAGTTGGGACCCGGTCGACGTACTCGCCCTGGTGAGCCAGATCGCCTTCACCAACGCCGGTCAGCCCGAACTGGCCGACCTGGCTCGGCGAGTCGCGGCGGACACGAGCACGGGCGCACGCCGAGCCGCCGTCGTCCGTGCGGTCAGCGCCCTCTTCCCACCTGCAAAGCAAGACGAAGCAAGCTAAGACGCCGCCGGTAGGCCCATCCGGATCGCGGCCGCGGCAGGCCATCGCTGACGGGGTAGAGATCAGCTTGGCCGGGCGGTGGATGCAGTGTCGCTCAGGGCGGCGAGGTAGTCAGCCCAGCTACTGCTGGCGAACTGTGCCCACCGGTGAGCGGTGCCGGGATTGATCCCGAACAGGTCGGCGATCACGATCGGTGGCAGATCGGTCAGTGACTGCATCATGGCGGTGTTGCGGGCGGCGCGGACGGGGAGGCCGTGCTGGCGCATGGTGTCGGCCAGCCCTGCGGGATTGCGTGCCCGGCCGGGGCTTCGGCCAGGAAGCAGATAGCCGTTTGCGTCGGCCAGCAGATGCTGTGGCGTGGCCGCGGCGATCTGCTCTTCGATGAGCCGGGCCAGGGGCGGTGGCAGGATCACCGGTCGGCGGCTGATCGTTAGGTAGGCGTTGTTCGCGTCGCGGTGCAGGTGGCCGGCGGTGAGCTCGACGATGCGGGTGAGCGCGAGGGCGTAGAGCCGGGTCAGAGCACCTGCGATGCGCACGTCTCTTGGCAAGGAGGTGTCGGTGAGGCACTGCCGCAGTTCTTCGTGCTGGATGTCGTCGACCTGGAAGTGGCGTGGGGGCCGGTTTGGTGGGTGAGCGATGCTCAGAGCGGTGGTCAGGCCGCGTGCGACGGCCCACCGGATAAAGGGGATGCTGCAGGCCCGCAGGGTCAGGTTTCCTGACGCCCAGGTGTCGAGGTGTGCCTGTCGCAGGGTCATCAGCGTCAGGTGCCGTTCGTCGAGCCAGGCCAGGACTCGAGTAGCGGCCCGAATGTTGCCGGAGTCTCCCTTGTAGGCGGCGTAGGTGTAGCGGCCGCGTGCGGACCGGCGACGCGCGTCGCGCAGCACGTGCCACTCGGCGAACGCCCGGATCAGGGTCGCGTGACCCGGCGGGAGTTTAGCGAGCGTTCGTGCCAGCCACCGGGTGAGCAAGGCGAGGTTCTCGTCGCGTGCGGCAAGGATGCCGGCGCTGACGAGCAGGCCACGGACATAGGCGGTTGACTCGCCTTGGGGCAGCACGTCGAGGGCTTGGTGGGTGAGGTCGCCCGGCTGAGCGGCGAGTCGTCCGAGCAGTCGCGCCGCCGGGCTGCGCCGCAACCAGATGAGCATCTGGTAGGGGTTGTCGGCCTCGCGGAGCACGGCCACCAGCGGGCCGAGCGGGCTCGGGCCCAGCGCGCGACCGGTGTGCAGCAGATCGGCCACGCGGGCCTCAAGAGTGCAACGCGGGCAGACCCCGCCCGCCAGCAGATCACCCGGCTGGTGACATCTGCTGCAGATCTGGGCTGGCTCGTCGGGTGCGGAGCAGGTGGCGCAGAGGGCATCCCCGTCGGCGGTGCGGCCCACAATCAGGCGTCGGCGCTTGCACGAGATGCATGTTCCCGGTGTGGTGAGACTGCGTCGGTAACAGGTGTTGCAGACCGGGCCGAGCGGCAAGAACGTCTTCACCGGCTTGTGCAGACCACAGACTCCGCAGTCCTGGACCGGCTGGGGAACGCAACTGTCGCAATGGAACTGCCCTGCCCCGCCCAGAATGTGGCGGCCGCGACGGTGCTCCCCGCCGACGCTGCACTGCTTCACCCGGCGACCCAGGCATCGGCGGCACGTGTCCGGCCGACTTTCCGTTGCCCGTGCCTGGATGGGCGCGACCGTCCCACAAATTCCGCAAAGGCGCGGGGCGCTGGAGTAGCACGCGCTGCAGACCGGCCCGTGCGGTGTTCGCGCGTTGACCCGCTTGTCCCGGCCGCAGCGGCAGCACGGCTCCAGCTTCTTCGGCGCGCACCGCTGACACAGCGCCGTCCCGTCCGGTAGGCGCCGACCAGGCAACATACTCCGGCCGCAGTCCGCGCATGGCTCGCGCGCGTCAGGCTCCTGCTCGCGGCACCGCCCACAGATACCACCCTCCGGGCGGCGGGCCCGGATGACACGGACCTCTGCGCAGCGCGCACACGGCCGGCGACGGTGCCGGGTCGTGCAGCGGTCGCATAACCTCCCGGCCGGGACTTTCGTGAACGGCGGCGGATCAGTTCGGCCGCACTCGACGCACCCCAGCGGCCTGATCTTGTCGGCGAATCCGGCCGCGACGAGCAACGGCAACAGCCTCACTAGCGACCTCGGAGCATCAGCGCCGGGCGTGACCAGCGCCTGCGGGCTGCGACCGAGGTGGCGGGCAAGCGCGTGCGCCTGCGCACCCTTCCACGCACTTACCTGCTCCAGCAGCGACTGCGCCTGGGCACCGGTCAGCTCGCAACCCAGCGTCCTGCGCAGATGCTCGAGGATCGTGTCCTGCGCCTCGGCGAGCTCGGCGCGTAGCCGCAACTGATCCGGCGTCGGCTTCCTCACTGGCCGGGTCGGCGGATCACAGTCCGTCGCCCGGCAAGAGGCACCACCGGGCCGGTAGCCCCGTCTGCGGTCTTCTTCGTCTGCGCGTTGACCACGGCCGGCTTGATCAGGTCGTTGGGCGTGCACTCGAAGATGTCACACAAGGCGATCAGCGTGTCCATGCTCATCCGCTGCGGCGGCTGGGTCACCAGCCGATAGGCGACGGAGAGCACCGCCACCGCGAGCTCGATCAGCCCATCACGGCTATGAGCATGGGCAATGCCATTGCGGCCGGACAGAACGAAGCCGCGAAGCTCGCTGGCCGGGCCCCAGCGAGCCCGGCTCAGCTCGCTACCACAAACCACCTGCCGCCGTCGTCGCCCTCGAAGTAGCAGTCGAAGCCCAGCTCCTGAAAGATCCGCCGCAGCCTCTTGGCGACCTCCGCCGCGGTGGCGAGCACCGTCTCTCGGGGCACCGGCACGTGGGCACCGGGCAGGTCCTCCAGGACGTCGAGGACCCGTCCCATCGCCGGCGACTGCGCCCAGGTCACCGGCGCGGTCACGCCGGTGACCAGAGCAGCCGCCCCGTACCCGAGGACCGTCGACAGGCGGTCGAGCGCGCCAAACGCCCCCTCGTACGCACGCTCCCGGTCCCCCGTGCGGTGGAACTCAGCCTGAACCGCCCGGAAGGTGCCGAGCACACCGTCGAGGTCGCGAGGCCCATGGGTGTTGGTCGGGTCGGTCCACCCCCGCTCGTGCACGGTCCGCTCACACCGGAACTCGTCGATCGCGTTCTCGGCTCGCCACAGGAACTCCCAGATGAACTCGTCCTCCGGCAGCGTGAACGGCAGCCGGCGGTGCACGGCGTGGGCGACGTCGCCCCGCTGGTGCAGGCGCACATGCTGGGCCTCGTGGAGCAGGCAGTGCCGCACGGACCGCAGCCCGCGAGCGAATTGGGCGCTGCCGACGATCACCACCACTTTGCCGCCCGGCTGCGGCGACGTCCTGGCGGCGGCGCGGGCGCCGTCGGCCCGGTCCGCCCGGTACTGGTTGGCCAGGGCCGGGTCGAACGCCAGGTCAACCTCGGTCGCCAGATACTCCGCGACCACCTTGTCGAACTCGTCGGTGACGATGACGTCGGCGTTCTCCGGCTCCGGCACCTCGCCGGCCATCTCGTCCACCACCAAGCGGCAGGTGGCCTGCTGAGCGGCCGGCAAGGCCCGGGTCACCCGGTACGTCACATTGATCTCACTGGACATCCCGCCAGTATGGCCCGCGGGTCCGACATCATCGAACACCTGTGCGAGTAGCCTGCGGGCGTGGAGTGGCGCAACCGGTGGTACCTCACGATCCGCTGGGACCGGGCCGGCAACAGCCCGGCCGGCGTGACCGTCATCGGGCGCGTCGTGGACTCCCCCGCCGAGCTGCGCTACCTGGTCGACCGGGCACGCGCTGACCCGCACGTGGTCGCCCTCCCCTACCGCCAGGTCCGCGAGCTAGTCGGCCACGAGCCGAACGAGTGCCACAACGGGCACGGCTACGCCGGCGGCTCGGCGACCACGCCGATGCGCGACTGGTGGCCGTGCCGCTGCGGCGGGCACCTGGTCATCCGCTGCCGCATGTGCCCCGACGTCCAGGTGGAGCCGCCGGTCGGCGCGGACTGCGACGCCCACGACCACCGCGCCGGCGGCGGCTAGTCCGCCTGGCGGACCAGCGCCCGCTCTGAATGGCCCCACTGGCGACGCACGTGGTGACCGCCCGACACGGGACCTACGACCGCCGCGCGGGGTTCAGCATGCGGTCGTAGACCAACCCAGTGGCTTGGGCCTGGACGTACTTGTCGATGAGGTCGACGAGCCAGTCCCGCGCAGACCATTGCGTCGGCTTGTACAGCCGTAGGGCGGTGTTGAGGATGACGTCGCGGGCGGCGAGGTCCGCGTCCCGCTGCAGGCGAGAGCGGGTGTACGCAGAGCCTGCTGGCTAACCTCATCCAGAAGGAAGGCAGCGCGGGCAAGCTCGAACGGATCGGCCACGAAATAGGCGAACGAGTTCTCGCTACCGCATAGCGGCCTCGGAGGTCGGAGCAGCGAACGGGTAGCAGTCACCGTCGTCCCTTGGTTCGGTCTGGGGCGCCTCGCATGCGGCCGGTGGAGTCGACTTCCAGGCCCGTTCACGTGAACTTTGGTGAGCGTCGGTACGGGACGGGCCGCGGTCGGAATGATCAGCGGCAGGAATCGTCTTCGCGAGCCGTCCGAGGTGCTGCCATGTCCGACACAGTGACTCATCCAGCGGGTCTCTCGCGCACCTGGTACCGGCCGATGGTCGCCCGCCCCACCGACGAGCCGTACCGGACGGTGACTCCGCTGGAGTTGCTCTTCGATCTGTGCTTCGTGGCCGCGGTGAGGCAGGCCGCCGACCGGCTGCACCACAACCTGGGCGAGGCCGACATCGGCCACGGGATCGGCCTCTATCCGGCGGTGTTCTTCGCGATCTGGTGGGCGTGGATGAACTTCACCACGTTCGCTTCCGCGTACGACCCCGAGGACGACGTCTACCGCCTCACCACCCTGGTCCAGATCGCCGGGGCGCTGGTGATCGCCGGTGGCGTACCTCGCGCCTTCGATCACGGCGACTTCTCCGTCATCACCTACGGGTACGTGATCATGCGGCTGGCGATGGTCGGGCAATGGTTGCGCGTCGCCCGCAGCGACCCGGAGCGGCGGGCCACCGCACTGCGCTACGCCGTGGGGATCACCGTGCTGCAGGCGGCCTGGATCGCCCGGCTGGCACTGCCCGACCGGTGGCTCCTACGCGGCTTCCTCGTGATCGTCCTCGCCGAACTGCTCCTGCCGTTCTGGGCCAGGCGCCCCGCTCCGATCATCTGGCACCCACGCCACATAACCGAGCGGTACGGGCTATTCACCATCATCGTGCTCGGCGAGTCGATACTCGCGGCTAGCCTCGCCGTCCAGACCGCGTTCGACAGAGGGATCAAGACAAGCACTCTGCTGTCGATCGCAGGCGCCGCCGTCGTGATCGTCTTCGCGATGTGGTGGCTGTACTTCGACCGCCCCGTTTACCAACTGGCTAGCACGCCGCGCGTGGCGCTGCTCTGGGGATACGGCCAATACCTGATCTTCGCTTCCGCCGCCGCGCTCGGTGCGGGCATCGCCGTCGACGTGGACTACCAGACCGGCGCGGCGCACCTTGGGCGCATGGCTGCCGGATACGCGGTGGCCACGCCGGTCGCAATCTACCTACTCGCAGTCTGGACGCTGCACATCCGCCCCTATCAACAGCTCAAGACGACCGTGCCGTACTTGGCCACGACGGCGCTCGTACTGCTGACACCGTTCACGCCGGCACCGGCGCGCCTGACCGCTCTGCTCCTCGCCACCCTCGTCGCCACCACCGTGATCGCTACCCGGCGCAGGCAGGGCGCCGGCGGGACCGCGACGGATCACTAGCCTCGGCCTGTCGCTAAGTGTTACCAAGGGTGGCCGACCGCTGGTTGATCTTTCCGTGTGGTTCGTCCGGCATATGGGCATGGCGGTTACCCGGCGAGTGGCGGGTTCCTCGGGGAACGGGTCGTCGGGCGGAACGGGTGAGGCGGGCGGGGACGTGTAGCAACCGGTGACGCGGTGTTGTTGAGGCGGGCGATGGCGGGACGAGGTATCGGTCAATCTGCGGGACGGCGCCGTCGTCGTCGCGCAGGATCTCCCAGCACAGTGTCCGGCCGCTACCGTCCAACGGTGATCTCGACCGAATGGTGCGTTCTTCACTGAAGCTCCCGGGCGCCCGGTATCGGCTTCAACCGATCTAGGTCATGTGCAGCGGTGCCCGCGAGGGCCTCGACCCGCGTGCCGCGGAAGCGCACTCCGTGCAGTGCCAGGCGGCGGAGATCCTCAGGTAGGTGTGGGCGCACGGCCAGAGTATCGGGCTCCGGATCGATGCCGAGCATCATGCGGAGCAGCATCATCGGCGCACCAGCGGCCCATGCCTGCGGGGAGCAGGCGGTGGGGTAGAGCACGGGCACCAAAGTGTTCTTTCGTGGGTAGCCTGCGAGTGCCTCGGGCAGTCGATGGCCCAGATGATGGCCGGCCTGCAACAGCCCCATCGCGAGTTGGTTGGCCTCATCGCGGTGTCCGTACCGGGCAAGCCCGGCTGCGGCGATCGCGGTGTCGTGCGGCCAAACGGTGCCGTTGTGGTACTCAAGCGGGTTGTAGGCTGGCTGCCCGTCGGCGAGGGTGCGCACGCCCCATCCCGTAAACATCCGGGGTCCGCAGAGCAGCGCGGCGAGCGCGTCAACGCGTTCGGGCGGCACGATCCCGCTCCACAGCAGGTGTCCGATGTTGGAGGTCAACGTGGTCACCGGCTTCTTGTCCCCGTCCAACGCGAGGGCGTAATAGCCGAGGTCGGGTAGCCAAAAGTCGGTGTTGAACCGGCGATAGAGTTCCTCGGCGTCGCGTTCCAGACGCTCGGCGAGGCCGGGGTCGTTCCAAATCTCCCGCGCGAGCCGCGCCGTTCGGCGGCGCGCGTCGTAGGCATAGCCCTGAATTTCGCAGGTAGCCCGGGGAAGCTTGGCGAGGCTGCCGTCGGGGTGGACCACCGAGTTCCAGGAGTCCTTCCAGCATTGGTTGACCAGACCGCTGCCCGGGTTGCGAGTCTGGTATTCGATGTAGCCGTCGCCGTCGGGATCGCCGTACGTCTCCAGCCACCGCAACGCCGCGCGGGCCGCGGGCTCGAGGTCCTGGACAGTCTGCGTGTCACCGGTCCACCGTTCGTACTCGTCTAGGACGATCAGGAACAGCGGCGTCGTGTCAGCGGCGCCGAAGTACGGGGACTGCGGACGTTCGCCGAAATGGGCACGCTCCCCGTTGCGCAGTTCGTGCAGGATCTTGCCTGGTTCGGCATCGCGGTGGTCGTCCTCATGGATCGCCTGCCGCTCGGCGAGGGCCCGCAAAGTCGTATAGGCAAGTTCGGGGTGGAACGGCAGCATCTGATAGCTGACTAGGAGGCTATCGCGGCCGAACACCGCCATGAACCAGGGCAGCCCGGCGGCGGGCAGAGAGGCTTTGTCTCCAGGGAATGGGTAGAACCTCAGCGCGGCGAGGTCGAGAAGACTGCGGTGGTAAATGTGCAGCAAGTCGTCCCAATCCGTGTCCAAGATGGGTGACGCGTCCAGCCATTCCCGAATGGTGCAAGGCATGTCCGGGCAGCGGTGGTGGCGCTCTAACGCCACGTCCACTTCCACCCCGACCCGGATGTTGATGTCGACGTCCCACTCTTGCGCAGGTGGTAGCTCATGTCGGAAGGTGAGCGATTCTTCGGTAACGAACGCGCCGGGGGCGTCGATGTGCGTTTCCCGGCAGAAGTCGGCGCGGCTGTAGCCCAACGTGATCCCGCCGTCGCGCCGATGGCGGTACAGATGGCCGGTTTTTGACATCTGGTCCTTGACGTCGAAGATGTCGGCGAAGTCGGCGTCGAATATCATCGTGAGTTCGAACGCGACCGGCGTGTTGCCGAAGTTGTGGACCGTGATGCGCTCCTGCATGCCAGTCGCCACGGCACGGCGGCGGGTGACAGACAGCGACGGGTTCCGGTAGATCGTTCCGGTCGGCTCGATCAGAAAGAAAACAACTTCGTCGTACTCGAGGTTGTCCGCGCTCAGCGCCTCCAGTTGGTGGCCGTTGAGGCGCAGCTGCCACCGCGATAAGTGCCGCATGTCGCGATAGAACAGCCCGTCGGGGAAATTAGCGGCCGGGTTGATGTCACCCTGCCGGTCGCTTACAACGAAGGCGTCTCCCTGCAGGATATTGATCTGGTCGAGCCGCACGCTGCCCCTCCGCTCTGGCCACACGAGCCGCCGCCGCTGGCCAGTCCGGTGCCTGTGGGGTGGTGGTTACCCTTCTAGGTGTGGTTACACCACGGCTTCCGCATCGGAGTGTTAGCCGGACACGGGACAATCTGCCCACCGCCAGCGTCGGCCCTTCCGAAGGGGCGGCAAGTGAGGGTGGCGAGGTCGTCGGCCACCACGGTCGCTTCGACCTGCGCGCACAGCACACCGACCTTGACCTGTGCATACGCCGGGCTTGACGCGGCGGTCGGCGCCGGGGCGCTATCGCCGGAGCATCACCGCCGGGGTCGCGACCCGGCCCGGATCGTGGCCGGCCTGCCCGCGGCGCAGCGGAGCCAGCGCCTCCGCGTAGCCGGCGGACAGCGCAGTCACTTCGACCCTGGCGTGCTCCAGCGCGGTGCCTCCCGGTCACCGGCCACCCGGTCAACGACCGGGCGGCCAAGGAGACTCTCCGGGCCCGGCTCGGCCACGCCGTGCACCCGGATCTCCGTCGTCCCCACTCCGTACCACCAATCTTCTCGTCGCTGGACGGGCGCGGATACCCGCCGACCGGGCCGGTACGCCCCCACCGCGGACCTTACCGCTGCGGAGGAAGCTGGGGCACGACGCGGACCAGCGCTGGTCCGCTCAGCGGACTAGCCCGGCAGCCGCGGCCTCCCGTGGCCGCCGAGGTGCCCGACGATGCCACCGCCGCGCTTCTTCTGCTCGATCACCGAGCACGCCATGCACAGCAGCAGGCACGCCCCCGGCGCCCGGGTCGCCGCCGCCTGCTGGTTCGGGCCGATCCACATGTCCGTGCCGCAGTCCACGCACTGCGTCACCGTATGGTCGATCGTCGGCACGTACGGCGGGACGCCCATGCCCTCCAGCAGCTCGTTTATGTTCGTCGGCGGACACGCCAGCATCAGCCGCTTCTCTCGCTCCATCGTGAATCTTCCTCACATCTCAACGGTCGCCGTCGCGACGACCCGGCCGTCCGCGTCGACGCGCACGCCGGGGCCGCGCACGTCGCCGCCAGCCCGGCGCACGGCCGCGATCCTCTCGAACACCTGCTTGCCGAACCCCAGCCGCTCCACCGACGGCACCACCACGGTGTCGGCCAGGCCGTCGCCGACGTCGGCGACCGTCTCCCGCCAGCCCTTCGCGCTGACGTGCTCGCCGACCACCTCGTAGCCCTGCTCGGTGCACCAGCGCTGCGCCGTCTTCGTCAGCTCCTCGATGGTGGCCCGGCCGCCGCGTACGGCCCGCAAGAACACCACGGCCCGGCGCCGCACCCAGCGGCGGGCCTCGGCGTCCCACCGCGCGTGCTCGTACAGCCGGTTGAGGTCGGGCCCCGAGCCGGGCACCTCCGGGGCGCACCGCGCCCACGTCCGGGCCTCGGCGTCCCAGCGGACGTGCCAGCCGAACTCGCGGGCCTCGCGGTGGCCCGGCCAGTCGCCGGTCCACGTCGACGCGCCGCAGTCGTGGCCCGCGGTGTCGGCCAGGGCCCGGCAGTACATGCGCTTCAAGCCGCGCACCAGGCACTCGGCCACGTCGCAGTCGTCCGCGTGCGTCTCGCCGATGGTCACCTGGCAGGCGGGGCAGGTGCCGCGCAGCAGGTCGTGGTCCACGGGTTCCTCCGTGCTGGTCGGTCGGGCCGTCGCGCCGGCGGCGCGCACCGTGTGGGTGCGCGCCGCCGGCTGCCGACCCGTGGGGTCAGACTCACTCGTCGCCTTCGGCTGCGGGCTCGCCCGCGTCCAGGTCGGCCTCGGCGCACGGGTCCGGCTCGACGTCCTCGGCATCGGGCTCGGGCTCGGGCTCGACGTCGCGCTCCGGCAGGTCCACGTAGACGACCTCCTGGTCCTCGCCGTCCTCCTCGGCGTCCTCCTCGGCGTCCTCCTCGGCCTCGTACGCCAGGCGCTCGGCTTCCTCCTCGGCCTCGGCGCGCTTCCGCTCCTCCTCCTCGGCGATGAGGGCGGCGCGCATGTCCGCCTCGCCCTCGGACAGCTCGTAGCCGTCCTCCTCCAACCTGTTCAGCCACAGCACGATCAGGTCCTTGTGCGCGACCCACCGACCCTCGGCGACCTGCTCGACGTTGTGCTCCTGCGCGCCGACCAGCCGGGCGACGAGCAGCCGGTTCAGCCGGTCCTGCCCGGCGGTCGCGCCCTCGACCAGCTCGCCGCCGGCCAGCGCCTTGATGAACTCCCGATCGACGCGGTACTGGAGGAAGTCGGGCCACACCACGGCGAACCGCATCGCCTCGACCAGCAGCGCCTTCGCGCCCTTCGCGCTGCCGTACTTCTCGACGAGGAACCGGCGCCGCACGGCCCCGGACTCCTTGAGCCGAGCCGCCCGCTCCTCGCGGGCCTTGTCGGCGGCCTCCTTCGCGGCGACCTCGGCCGGGCTCTTGTAGTAGCTGTGCCCGGTCCGCTTGTAGTCGTGCGCCTCGGGGTCGAGGCAGACGATGAGCGCGCTGGCCGAGTCCCACCGCTCCTCGATGACGGCGGCGTACCCGTCGAGCGTCTTCACGGCCTCGGGGTCGATCTCCTCGCCGTCGGCCGTCTGGAGCTGGTCGACGCGCGCCATCGCGCAGTTGTACGGCCACTCCTTCGGCTTCTTCACGATCTTCACGCCGGCCGCTTCCAGCTCGGCGGTGACCGCCGCGATGGCGTCCTTGACCTGCCGCTTGCGGCGCTCCTCCTGGACCTTGTGCTTGATCCCCCAGCTGCTTACGACGTCCTTGAGGATCTTCTCCATCGTCTTCGGGTCGTCCTCGAACTCCTCCAGCTCGGCGACGTCCTCCAGGGACAGTTTCCCGGCGTCGGCCGCCGCGGTGGCGGCCTCGCCGAGCTTCGTCAGCTTGAGCGCGGACTGGACGTGCTTCTGCGCCCGGCCGGTCCGGCGGGCGATCTCGGCGACGTCCAGGCCGAAGAGCTCCAGCTGGGCGTACCCGGCTGCGCGCTCGCTCTCGGTCAGGTCGACGCGCTGGTCGTTCTCGACGAGCATCGCCACGATCTGCGCCGGGGCCATGCCCACCAGGTCGGGCCGCACGAGGCACGGCACCGTCTGGGTCAGGCCGTCGGGCCATTCGCCGGCTTCGAGCGCCTCGGCGGCGGCTGCGGCCCGGCGGTGGCCGGCGACGATCCGGTGGCCGTCGTCCTCGGGGACGACGGTCAGCGCCTGCAGAACGCCGCTGGCGGCGATCGAGTCGCGCAGCTCGGTCAGGTCGCCGAGCTGGTTGCGCAGGTTGCTCGGGTGCGCGAGCAGGTCGCGCGGGTCGATCTGGGCGAGGTACGGGGCCTTCTTGGCCCGGGTTCGCGCCTTGGTCGGTGCGGTCACTCTTGGGTCCTTCCTACTCCACGTGAACAGGCGTACAGCTCGGGCTGTACATACTCATTGTATCATTCAAGATCATCACCGTCTAATCGTTACCGGCCCTGACCTGCGGTTTTGGCTCGCAGCGGCGACGCCACCACAGCACGACGGGACTCCTTCGACCGGAGGTACGTCACGCCGTGCACCAGGGCGTCCAGCCGGTCCGGAGAGTCGCCGGACTCCGGCGTCCAGGTCGTCAGCTGGTCCTCCATCACCGGGAACGCGCCGACGTGGTGCACCCGCGGTGGGTCGACCTCGTAGCGGGCGGCCACCGGCTCGGCGCGCACCCGCTTGCTCACGCGGGCCTGCACGACGTCCAGCGGCGGGTCGCCGCCAGGCAGCAGGCCCTCCTTCTGCATGGCAACCCACGCGTCGACGAGGATGTCCCGCATCCACGCCGACGAGCCCTCGTAGATCACTACGTCGGCGTCGACGTCCAGGTAGCACTGCCAGATCCGCCGGGCGGCGGCCATGCCGGCGATCTTCATGCTCCGGTCGGCCAGCACGTAGTGCTCGCCGTCCTCGCCCCGGCCGACGGCCACGATGCCCGTCTCGTCGCTCGTCTCCGACACGGTGTCCGCCGGGTCGACGCTGACGACGGTCCGGACCAGCTTCGGCAGGTCGTCCTTGTCGACGCGGCCGGCCTCGATCCACGCGCTCTTCCACAGTGCGCCGTCGACGTCGGTCAGCAGCTCGGCGTCCAGCTCCTGCCGACCGAGCCGGGTGCCGCCGTACTGCTCCAGCAGCTCCTCCAGCGCCTCGGCGCTGAGGTTCGCCGCGTTGTCCAGCGTCTTGCCTCGGGTGATGACCACCCGGGGCCGGCGGCTGCGCGCCTTCTGCTTCGCCGCCCGGGTCAGCAGCTTCTTCACGTGCGGCAGGGGCTTCGGGGTCGTGCTGATGACCATGTGCGGGCTCTCGGCCTCGCGCATGCAGAACCAGAGCATGTCGAACACGCCCTGCGCCGTCTGCACCGGCCAGGCGGCGTACTCGTCGCACCACACGCCGTCGAAGTCGTAGCCGCGGAGGATGTCGGGGTCCTGCGCGCCGAAGCCGCGGATGATCGCGCCGTTGCGCAGCTCCAGGTACGGCTCGCTCTTGTTGAACGTCTTCACGTCCTTCGGCGGCACCACGGCCAGCAGGCCGGCACGTCGGGCCGTGAAGCAGACGTTGTACACCTCGCGGTGAGTCTTCGCGATCACCGCGTAGTGCCCGCCGGGCTTCGCCGTAGCCCACTTCCGGACCGTCTCGGCGCCGGTGCGGGTCTTGCCGAAGCCACGGCCGGCGAGCAGCATCCAGATCCGGTACGCCCTGTTGGGCTCCAGCTGCTCGGACCGGGCGTGCCGGGGCCAGTCGTACCGGACGAGGCCCTGGACCTCGGACACCTCGCGCAGGTAGGCGGCCAGCTCGGCGTCGGTCATCATCGCCGGGTCCGGGTAGGCCAGTAGCATCGGTCAGCGCCCGTTCCGCATCTCGGCCTCGCGGTCGCGCAGGTCGACAACGGCGCACCAGGCGAGCAGCAGCAACGGGCACAGCATCAGCGCCGGGCAGCCGAGGCCGGCGAGGCCGGCCCAGCGGACCGCCGCCCACAGCGTCAGGGCGGTCAGCCCGAACCAGCCGGACAGCAGCAGCCGCCACGCCCACACCCGGCGGGTCAGCGTCCGCCGCTGCGCCCGGGTCGGGCCGACACGGGCGCGGCCGACAGCCCGCTGGCGCGGCTGCACGTTCAGCGCCGCCCACGTCTGCGGGCCGACAACGGGCCCGCCGGGTCGGTACGCCGGCTGCGCGGCGGCCGGCGCGCGGTGCCCGGCCAGCAGCCGCGTCGACCGCAGGCCCCGCCTCACAGCGCCACCGCGACCACCACCACGGTGGCCACGCTGGACGAGGCGAGCAGCAGCCCGCCGACGGCGATGCACCACACCGTCCAGCGCGGTGCCCGCACCTCCAGCGCGAACCACACCTCGCCGTCAACCCTGCGCCGCTGGCTCACCGGCCGTCTCCTCCTCGTCCTCGTCCTCGTCCTCGTCGCCGTCGGGGTCGTCGGCATCGCCTGCGGGTCCGGCCTGGCCGGCACGGGCCGCCGCCTCCGCCATCAGCGCTCGGAAGAAGTCGGCGCGCTGCTGCTCGCTCATCTGGTCGACCTCGGCGCGGATCGGGCCGCCGTCCGGACCGGTGTGTGCGGTGGTCGAGTCCGGCAGGCCCAGGGCCAGGCGCTCGACGCGGGTCGCCACCTCCAGCCAGCGGGCGATGTCCCCGGGGCCGAGCTTCGACGCGTCGAGGGTCTGCAACCGGCCGACGAGCTTCCCAAGCAGCGCCGACGCGATCCGGGCGTGCCGCCTGGCCATGTCGCGCCGCTGCTCGGCCAGGCCCTCGGCGTACAGCCGGTCCTCTTCGCGGTCCCACGTCTGCGCCCGCTGCACCCACTTCCAGGTGCTCGCCAGCTTGTGGAGGTAATCCCGGCTCTTGTGGACCTCGGTGGCGACCTTGGCGACGGTGCGGGTGCGGCCCAGGTCGCGGTACAGCACGAAGTACCCGTACGCCTTCTCGGGCTCTCGGCGCTGCCTGTCCCAGGGCAGGATCTCCGGCTCGCTCATGGTCACCTTCTCGTGCTGTGGTGCGTGGTGCGGGCGGCCCGGTCTGCGGGGAAGTCAGGCCGGGCCGCCCTGTCTCAGCGGTGTCCGGGGGCTCGTCCGCCGGGCATGGGGGGTCGGGCGATCGCCGCGTTGCCGTACATCAGGGCGTCGTCGAGGCTGGTCAGCACGAGGGACGTCTCCCGGCCGGCGGGCAGGGTTCGCATCGCCTCGGCCATCAGCACCTTCACGGCGGTACGCCACGCCAGGTGACGCTCGGCCTGCTCCAGGTTCTTCGGCGGGTGGTGGTCGCAGCGGCGGTCCAGCTCGTAGCGCTGGCGCTCGTCCAGGCCGGCGTATGGGTCGTCGGGGCGGTCGGGCATCTTGCTCCTCCTCATGGGTTCGGCCGCGGTGCGTACCGGGCCGGGTCGGGGGTCAGGCGGGCCACAGGTGGATGCAGCCGGCGAGCAGGCCGCCGACGATGACCACCACCACGAAGGCGGTCAGGGCGTACGGCATCCGCACCGGGGCTCACCCGGCGAGGTAGTCGGCGGCCAGCAGCTCCAGGGCTCTCCACCGCTGGTGGGCTGGCACCTCGCCCTTGCGCACGAGCTGGTCGACGGCGCGGGCCACCACGGCGGCTGCGTCGGCGGGCATGGAGCGCGTCTCCAGCACCGTCTCGATCGGCACCAGGCGGTTGACGTTGCCGATGGGCTCCCCGGACTCGGGGTCGAACCACACGCCGTCGCGCAGCTCGCCGAGGTGCCGCTCGAACACCTGGAGGATCAGGCCGAGCGCGGTGGCCACGTTGCCGACGTTGTGGGCGCCGTGGGTCGTCGCGAGCGCGTCCAGGGTGGCTTCGTAGTCGCCGTACCCGGCGAGCCAGCGGGCGTCGGCCTGGACGAGCTTGCGGGCCTCGTCGAAGGAGGCGCGGGCGGCGTCCAGCTCCATCGGCAGGAACACCAGCTGCACCGTGGCGAAGTCGAGGTTCGCTTCGGACAGGCCCTCCAGGTCGACCTGCGCGAGCAGGTCGAGCTGCTTGTCGTCCAGGCCCGAGTAGGCCCGCCAGTCCACATCGTCCAGCTCCTCGTAGAGGTGCTTCAACGTGGCCGGGTCGTCCTCGCCCTCGA
The DNA here is from genome assembly GCF_053599835.1 of Micromonospora sp. NPDC005163. Lineage (NCBI taxonomy): Bacteria > Bacillati > Actinomycetota > Actinomycetes > Micromonosporales > Micromonosporaceae > Micromonospora > Micromonospora sp. NPDC005163. The sequence goes on along the minus strand of NZ_JBSFYP010000013.1, from coordinate 26,518 downwards.
TGGCGTTGTGCGACAGCTGGAGCGCGACCTGTCGGGCGCGCGAAAGTTCCTGGTCGACCACGATGACGTCGACGGCGGTCAGGCCGACCTCGCGGGCGGCCATGATGCGGTGGTTGCCGGAGAGCACCACCATCCGCTCGGTGGCCGCGTCGTGCCAGACGAGCGGCGTGCTGGTCAGTGCGCCGTCTCGGCGCACGTTGGCCACCAGGCGGTCGAACGTCTCCTTGCGCATGTACCGCGCGTTGACCTCCAGCAGCGTCAGGCTGGCCGGGTCGACCGTCTCCCGGCGCAGGTTCAGCGGCTCGTCGGCGTCGCTCACCGGCCGTCTCCCCGGTACTGGATGGCGAAACCGGGGATGCCGAGACCGAAGTCCGGGTCGGCAGTCGCCGGCCGGATGGGCGCGTGCAGCACGAACTCGTCCGGGGTGCAGGCGGGCCGGTTCGGCATCATGCCGGCCGGCACGCCCGTCCAGCGGAACCGCTCACCACAGCCCGGAGCGGCGCAGCGGATCGAGAGCTCCGCGATGTACGCCACCACCGTGGGGTCGTCGCCGGAGACGGTCAGCCGCTGCACGTCGGCGTCCAGGTGCATATCGGTGTGCGGGCACGGCTTGTCCGGGTCGGCCGGATCGTGCCGGAACTGGCCGTGCTTCGCGCAGACGCCGACGTCGGCGCCGAGGCCGCACCGGTAGCTGAACGGGCCGTCCCACTCCTGCTTCGGGCACCCGGCCGGCTCGGCGGCCGGCTGCTCGCCGCTGCGGTGGTCGTCGCTCATCGCTTGTCCTTCCCGTGGCGGCGCTTCCACTCCGCCAGCGCCTCAGCCAGCGTCCAGTCGCCCAGGGGGCCGCCGTACTGGAGCTGGTACCGGTGGATGCCGTCGGCGGCCGGCTCGCTGCGCTTTTGCAGCTTCACGCCGGGGATCCCCCGGCCGTACTTGGCGCTGTTCGGCCGGTCGGTGAAGGCGGTCGTCGACCAGGCGGTCAGCCGCTTCGACAGGGACCGCTGGAGCAGCAGCTGCGCCTCGCGGCTGGCGGCCGCCATGACGATCAGCTTCGCCAGCCGCCGGTACCGGGTCCACGACACCGGGAAGTCGCTCATCAGGTAGGCGCAGGCCGGGTCGAACTTCGGCGGCAGGTACGCGAACGCGCCGACGAGCTTGCCGTCGACGCTGACGCCGCAGGCGAGCAGCGGCGACCCGGGCAGGATCGTCTTGCTCATGAACTGCGAGCGGACGGCGGCGAACTGGCCGCCGTTGAGCACGTGGATGGCCATGCGGTCGCCGAGGTCCTCGGCGGGCCCGATCTTCGGCATGAGGATCGGGGCGACCTGCTGGGCGGGCGCGACGACGCGCCGCGCTCCGGACGACGCGTAGACGTAGATCGGCATACCGCGGTTGGAGGTCTGGACGACGCCGCGCAGCCACGGGCGCAGCTCCTCGCGTGCGATGTGGAGGCCGAGGATCCAGTGGGGCCGGTCGAGGACCGCCCCGATGATCTCTTCCTTGCCGTCCTCGTCGAGCGTGTCGTACGTCGGCGCCGGCCAGTCGAAGAACTCGTCGATGCCGGCGAACTGTGCCTCGTAGTCCCCGGCGTAGAACGGCGGGAACATCGCCACCGGGGCGTCGTCGGGCACGACGTCGCGCAGGTAGTCCCGCACGTCGCCGCAGTAGTACGAGTCCAGGCGTAGCGTCAGCGCGTTCAGCTTGGCGACCGTCTTGGCGTGCATCGTCGGGAACTGGTCGACGGTCGCCCGGACCATCCGCTCGTAGTAGACGCCGGGCCGCCCGACGTACTGGAGGAACCGCGTGCCGAGCATCAGCGAGGCGAGGGTGTCCGTGGAGGTCGTCAGGTACGGCTCCAGCCAGGCCAGCTCCTCGCGGTGCTCGTCCTTGAGCCGGTAGTCCAGCTCCCGGCCGGCGAGCCACCAGCCGAGCGCGCTCGAGTAGGACTGGACGTCGTTGCCGTGGATCGCGCGCTGCTCGCCGGGCCGGCTGTGCAGCGTCCGCTCAATCGTGAAGTTGCCCGAGCAGCCGACGTACAGGTCGGTGTCGGGCCAGGACTCGGCGTGCTCGTAGATGATCGAGCGCAGGTCGGCCGGGATGCTGCCGTGGAACACGCGCCTCTCACCACCTTCCCCTGTGGCCGGGCGTCGAGCGCCGGCCAGGATTTGAACCTGGGCCTCCGCCCCGGTAGGGCGGTGTGCCACCAAGCAGCACTTCCAGCGCAACGCGTGACAAGCACGCAGTGCCAGATGGTAGCCGTACACCAGGCCGGTGGCGAGAGTGCCCGGGGGCATCCGATCGCTGCGTGGCCTGGCGTAGCCCACCGTAGACCTATAGGGCCGCAATGGACTATCGTGACCGGACACCAAGCGCCGATGAACGGGAGGCAGGCCGGTGGGCCAGGAGTACACCTACGCCGAAGCCGCGGTGAAGCTGCGCGTCGCGGAGACCACCCTGCGGCGCTGGGTGTCCAAGGGCCGCGTGCCGTGCCACCGGCTCGGCCGGCTCGTCCGCTTCACCGACGAGGACCTAGCCGCCGCCTACAAGGCGTTCCCCGCCCTGGCCGGGCGCCGCTGATCGTGGGGGCCTCCGGAGCAGCGATCGCTACATCGCACTCATCGATTCTCGCGCCGGCCCGATGCCGGCACCCGGAGGCCCCCCACACCACCCCTAGACCGTCCTAGGAGGATCGGTCCCAAGCTGGGGGCCGGCACTGCACCTGGCACGCCGCCCGCGCTGCTAGGTGGTGCTGCTGCGGTCCATGCGACACCCTGAACTGATCGCTCCCGCAGTGGCCCTCAGCTCGATCGCTCCACGTCCGTTGTCTCACCCGCGGAGCCGTTCTCGGCCTGGGCCTCCATGAGCATGCCGTAGTAGGGCAGGACCACCAGTCGCAGGCACAGCCACCACGCGTAGACCGCTCCGACACTCCACGACTGGGGGTCGTTGAGCAGCCCGTGCGCCAGGTCGTTACGCAAGTTTGGGCCGAGCTGTTCGCACAGCAGGGCACGCAGTTCGAGTGTGAGATCAGGCCCCAACAGCTGAGACGACTCCGGCATCTCAAGCAGTGTGTTGAGCCCCTTCTCGGTCTCGACGCCGTTCTCGTCCACGAAGAGCGTGAAGATCCCGTGGGCCTTCAGGTAGCCGCGCACCATCTGCTCCACTTGTGGCACGAGCACGGAGATAGCCGACGGGAAGTCACCGGAAAGTCCATGCCACAACCCGCGAGCCCACAGACCGGCATGTCCCGCAGGGACGACCGGCGATTCGTAGCAGATGCCTGCGAGGAATCCGGTGTTGAAGCGGTGTTCGAGCATCAGCACCTCGAGAGCAGGGTAGATGAGTGCCTTGACCTGGAGGTCGATCCTCAACGTGAACGACCGGACCACCTCGGCGAAGACGGCCTCGTCAGGCGGCTGGCCCACACCGAGTCCCGCCCGAGCAGCGACCTTGCGTGCGTCCGTGCTGAACGTCGAGATTCCGAACAGACCCGACAGGCTCCCCTGCATGCGCTCTCGTTCGTCGGCCATCGCCTTCGTGGCGTCGATCAGCGGCACGATTCCTGCGAGACTCACGAGCGCTTCGAGTGCCTCCTTCCCGGACACCACCTTGCGCGCGTCCTCCACATACTGAGTGATGTCGATCGGGTCCGACTGGATGAGCATCATCTCCTCCAGCGAAAGCTCTCGGATGTCAGCGAGCCGGTCACGCAGCTGCTGGAGTTGCCCGTCGAGACCTCGCGCCGAGCGGTACTTCCGGGGAAGACCGCGTATGGTCGCGATGGCCTTCTCGATAAACGTGCCGACAACGAGCGCGGGCCTGTCCTGCGCTAGTCGCTCGTCCGCCTCGTCGAGGTACGTCTGGCCGACGCGCTCGATGCACTCATTGGCAAGGTCTGTTTCGCCCGCCCGCGAGAACCAGGTACAGGCGTGGCGCTCGTACGCGCGCCTGAGCCGGTGGTTCCCCGCGACAGCAGCGGCAAGCGACACGAAGTGGTTGGCCAGATCCCGAGTGCCCGCCTGATCAACGGACCTGGCATCGCGCAGCAGGTCCGAAATCTGAGTCAGCATGAATCCCGCCGAGCCATCCTTGGCAAGCAGAAACTCGGTTAGCTCGGTCGTCATCTCCTTGACGGTCTGACGGCCGGCATTGCCCCGACGCAGCGAGAGCTCAATCGCCCGTCGCCAGCCGTCACGACCTGCACGAAGCCAGGCGTCCCGCTCCAGCGGCACGGACCGGTAAGCGTTCACCGCAGCGGACAGCAGGTCCATGTTGCGCCGGTCGCCGTAGGCCCATGCGATGTCAGCGACCCTGGCCTTCAGGACCGGCTCCTCGATGAGGGGCACGAGGCGGGCCAGCAACTCGAGCTCCGGCTCGCTCAAGTCGTCGGGGACAACCGATCGACGATTCCCGATCTGCATGGCGGGCGCGTACGGCTCCGTCCAGTTGTCGGGAACCAGCATGGGGGACGCGGCCTTCGCCAGCACGTCCAGCACGCGTGTCCTGAGGCTGTCCTCTCCTGCATCTACCTGGGCTTCAGCCCTCAGGCGGGCGAGGTCGAGCGAAAGCACCTCGGGGCATTCGGTCCCGCGTGAGCGGCCGTTCCCATCTACCAGTGCGGGAGCCCACCACGAGGGGTCAATTGGATCCTCCGCCGCCCCTCTATTCGAGGCTGCACTCGTCACCTGTGTCTCCTCCATGCTCTCGCCTGCGCGGGTCGCTGCGCGGCGTGCCCGATCACGATCCTCCAGCAGCAGTGGCCATAGCCGCGCGCGACGAACCCGTGAACGGCCCGCGGCGGCCCAAGGATTAGTCGACCTTGCTCTCGGGGTCGGCGATGAACGCTAGGAACTCGGTACCGAGCGGAGTCGTCGCTGGCACCCACAGTCCGTTCTCCGTCATCACCGCGGCGAGCGACTGGTTGATCAGGCCAGCGGTGGTGAGTGCCCCGGCGTACCGGTCGATCAGATCGCGACGGCCGGAAAGCTCCGGCATGCCTGCCTCGATGATGCCGATCTTCGGGCCCATGTAGATGTTCGGCCGAGCGATACCCTGGCGGTCGAACCAGCCAGGCGGATCGGAGAGCAGCTGCAGCATTCGCATGTGAGTCGGGGTGAACCGGTCGATCATGTCGAAGAAAAGCTGCTGCGTGTCGACGTCCGGCGCGTCGGGCATCACGGAGTTGACGACTGCATTGCGCAGCACCTCGAGCTTCTCGGCCCGTGAGGTGCGGTCGGCGATCTGCGCGGCCGTGGTCAGCGCGTCCATGAACGCGTCTTCGCCGGTGAGCCGTGCGAAGTCACCGACCTGCTCCTCGAGCTCGTGCATTTTCGCGGCGAGGTCGTTCAGCCATCGGGTGCGTCGGTCGGCAAGGCGCCGGCCAGCGAGTTCGTTGAAGGCGACCTGGAGGGCGCTGCCCGCGACTGGCACGAACGAAATGGCCATCTCGGCGGACTTCGCAAGCCCTTGCTTTCGGTCGCTGTCCTCGGGGTACGGTTCCACGCTGGGCATGGTGCCCCACCGCCGCAACCTTGGGTCGGTAGGTGGGCGCTCGTTTGCCTGCCCGATGCCAGTGCCGCACGCTGGTCGATGGCGCCCCGATCGGGCGGCGGGTGACCCGCCGCCCGTTTCCTGTCGGGGGCCTCGCTACCCGACGGGTGAACCCGTGGTCAACGCATCGACGCCGAGGAAGTCCCCGACGATCCGCCGCACCGGCTCGTGGTGCCGACGCGTCGCGTGCACGTAGACGTTCATCGTCGTGGTCACGCTCGCGTGCCCGGCCATCGTCCGCAACGCCGCCAGGTCGACGCCTTCGGTCGCCAGCAGCGTCAGCAGCGAGTGCCGCAGCCCGTGCATCGTCATCCGGCGCGGCAGGCCCTTCTCCCGCGCCAGGTCGCGGATCTTCACCCACCGGTCCGTGTAGAAGTCCTCGTACCGCCAGTGGTTGCCGCGCGGCGCCACGAACACGAACTGCCGCCCCGGCTCCCGGCTTGCCGCAGCCACCCGCTCGGCGACCACCCGCATCACCTCGGCGGTCAGCGGCACCTCCCGGTAGCCCTGCTTCGTCTTCGGCTTGGGCTCGACCACCCACCGCCGGTTCACCTTGCGCAGGACCTGCACGATGGACGCCGTGCCCCGCGCGATGTTGACGGCCCGGGGCGGCAGCGCCGACACCTCGCCCCAGCGCAGCCCCGTCGACAGCTTGCACAGCAGCAGATCCGCCGCCTCCGGGTCGACCGCGTACGCCGCCTCGAGGAACAGCCGGGCCTCGTCCGGGCTCTCCAGGATGTCCCGCTCGGCGCGCGGGCCCTCCGGCAGCGGCAGCCCGTCCATCGGGTTCGACGTCCGCACGGCGGGCTCGCCGTCCTCGCCCGGCCGGCACGCCGCCTTGAAGATCGGCACCACCGTCTCGCCCCGGATGTTGGCGATCGTCTTCGCCGACAGCCCGGCGTCGCGCAGGCCCTGCTGCCACTCGCGCATCTCTCGCCGGGTGATTTCGGCGATCGGCCGGCCGCCGATCCGCGGGTAGACGTGCTTCTCCAGGCGCTCCCGGTACTTGCGCACGGTCTCCGGGTGCGGCTTCACCAGCTGGCCCAGCCACTCCTCGGCGTACGCCTGGAAGGCCAGCTTCTCCTCGGCCGGCTGCGGCGCCGACGTGACGCCGCCGGGCACCAGGTAGCCGAAGCCGTGCTCCACCAGCTGCTCCGGCGATGGCCGCCGGTTGCCGCAGGCGTCGACGAGCGCCTTGAAGCGCTTCGCGTCAGCCTGGTAGTCGAACGTCTCCCCATCCCAGTCACCATCACGGCCGCCGCCGTCGCGCCACTTCACCCGCCACCGGGTGGTCTTGCCGTCCTTCGTCTGTCTCTTCTCGACCTGCGCCACTGTTCCTCCACGTGAACAGGCGGCCTCCCAGCTACGCGAGCTCTGCCGCCAGCCACGCCTATATGCGCAGCAGTGGGACCGTAACCGTCTCACTCGACGGAGGCAAGATCACACCCTTGACGCTCCTCATCTAGGGCCGTGATCCCACGGTGATCCCACGGCGGCAACAGCCCGAGAAACAACTAAGGCCGCTGACCTGAATAAAGCCAGGTCAACGGCCTTTTGCCTTCGTTCTCAAGATCGTGTCCGAGGGGGGACTTGAACCCCCACGCCCTATACGGGCACTAGCACCTCAAGCTAGCGCGTCTGCCATTCCGCCACCCGGACCTGCTCGTTCAGCCTACCTCGCCGACCTGGATGATCTTGACACCCGAAGGTCGGCCCGGCGGGCCGCACGGGGAGTTACTGTACACGCCACTCGTGGATCATGCACATCGCCATCCGAGCCCCCCGTCGAGGCGTTTCCACCGCTGCTCAGACCGCCTCACGAGGGCTCACCGACGCACGGCCGAAGACGTGTCCGGGTAGCGTCCGGCGGCCCTCTGACGGCAGCATTGCCACGTGCCCCATCCCTCTCCTCTGGCTGCCGCCCAGCACCGGGCCCTCGCCCTGCGCGCCGCGGGCGACCTCAGCGCCGCCCAGCAACTGCTCGCGGAGGCCGTCGGATCCGCCCGCCCGCCGTACGGGGAAGACCACCCCGAGGTGCTGCACACCGCGCACCTCCTGGCCCGGCTGCACCGGGAGGCGGACAACCCGCTCGCCGCCCGCCGGGTGCTGGAGGAGGCGTTCGCCGCGGGCGAGCGGCGCTGGGAGCACTCGGACCCGGTGATGCTCGCGCTCGCCTTCGAACTCGCGGAGGTCGCCGAGGAACTGGGCAACCGGCACGAGGCCCGCCGCAACTACACCCGCGTCGCCACCGCCGGGCCCGCCGTGCTCGGGGTGCACCACCCGGTGGTACGCGCCGCCCGCCACTACCTCGGCGATGCCGCTCCCGGCCCGGCCGCGCCGGCCGAGCGGCACGTGTCGACGCCGGCACCCCGGCAGGCCCCTGACAACCGGTCCGCCGATCCCGCCCCGGCAGACGATGCAGGGACGCGCTCGGCGCTGTCCGGTCCGACGCTGTCCCTGGCGACCCTGGCCGCGATGCGACCGTCGGCGGGCGAACCGCCGGCCGCCGCGTCGCCCTGGGCTCCGCCGCCACCGCCGGCCCCTCCTCAGCCGACCCCTTCGGCGGTACGCGCACCCGCCGCACCACCCCCGCCCACCGATACCGGTCCACCGCCGGGACCGGCTCCCGCCCCCCGGGTGACGCCGGCCCCGCCGGCAGCTCGATCGACACCGACCTCCGTCACGCCGGGGTCACCGCAGCCCGGACCGCCGCCACCAGCACCTCCCGCGCCGCCGTCAGCAACTCTCGCGCCGCCGCCAGCACCTCCCGCCTCACCACCCGTGCCGCCGCGCCAGCGCACCGAGCAGCAGCCGGGACCAGCCCGACCGCCGGTCGACCTGTCGCCTCGCCCACGGCCGGCGAGCCAGCCGGCGCAGCCGCAGCTGCTGGTCGGACCGCAGCAGCCACCCCGGCCCCTGTCCGAATCACCCGTACCGCCACGCCAGCGCGTGGGCGACCAACCGCAGCACCCAGCGGTCGACGCGCCGCCCCCGCCGACGCCATCCACCCCGGTGCCAGCCGCCGCGCCGACAGCCCCGGCGGTCCCGCCGTCTCCGGCGCCCCAATGGGACAACCCGACGATCCAGGTTCAGCAGATCGAGCCGCTCCTGGCCGAGGAGACGGCCCGGGCTGCGGCCACGCCGGCCGAGGCGAGCGGTTCACCCAACGTGGCCGGCGGCGCGGCGGGCGGGCCCTCCGCCGCCACCGCACCTCCCGAACAGGCGCACCCGGTGAGCGCACCCCCCGGCCGCAACCTCCCCGTGTCCGGACCGCCCGGCCACAACCGCCCCATGTCAGGAGAACCGGGGCTCCCCTACCCCGTGTCGGGGTCACCCGGCCACCCCTATCCCGTCTCCGGACCGCCCGGCTACCCCCAGCCGGTGTCCGGAGTGCCCGGCCACCCGTACCCGGTATCCGGCCCACCGAGCCAGCCCTACCCCGTGTCCGGACCACCGAGCCAGCCCTACCCGGTGTCGGGGCCACCCGGCTACGGCCAACCTGTCTCGGCACCACCGGGCCAGCCGTACCCGGTGTCCGGGCCGCCGGGTTACCACCAGCCCGTCTCCGCACCACCGGGCCACGACTACCCGGTGTCCGGCCCACCCACCTCCGCGCCGCCGGTGAGCGCGCCGCCCGTACCTCCGTGGGGGTTGACCGCGCCGCCGTGGAGCCGCACCTCGCCGCCGCCGTCACCGACGGCGGGCAACGACCCGGCGGGTGGGTCTCAGGTGGACGGGCGCGGGGGTGAAGCACACGCCGAGGTCGAGTTGGGTGAGCTCGGTGCCACGGCGATGCCGCCGGACGCGCCAGCGCATTCGACAGGTGTGACGCCGCCCGCTTCGACGGAGGTGTTCCCGCCCGTCGGGCCGGCAGGCGGAGCTCCGGCAAGGCCTGACTCGGGCCTCACCCAGCCGGACCTGACTGCCCGACCGTCGAGCCCCGTCGCGGCGCCGCTTGAGACAGCACCGTCCGCCTGGTCACCGGGTGTTGACCCGGCTCCGACCACGCAAATCTCCAGCGGGTACCCCGAGTCGACCCTGCCGGAAGCGGCTGCTCCGGGTCCCTTCGCGTCACCTGCGACCGCAGCCCCGACCTACCCGCCGGGCGCTCCCGAGCAGTATCCGGTCCAGGAGCGGTACCCGGCCCAGCAGTACCAACCGGGTCAGCAGGTGTACCCGGGCCAGCAGTACCACCCGGGCCAGGACGGGTATCGGCCGGCGTACACCGATGAGAGGTCGACGGGCCGCGGCCGGGCGACGCTGATCGGCGCGGTGGTGGCCGCCGGGGTGGCCGTGGTGGCGGTGGGCGGCCTGGGCGCGGTGCTGCTGAACCGCGACGACGCGCCACCGGCGACCGGGACCGCGCCGACCGCGGCGGCGCCGACGGCGGCCGGCCCGCCGCCGGGTGATCTGAAGCTGCGGGACGACTCGGTCACGATCACGCTGACCTGGACCGACCCGTCCGAGGGTGCGGTGCCGTTCATGGTCGCCGGTGGCCGGGCCGGGCAGGCGCTGGGAGTGATGGCCACCGTGGACCCTGGCCGGACCAGCTACACGGTCAACGGCCTGAACTCCCGAGTGGACTACTGCTTCACCGTGCTGGCGGTCTACTCGACGGACAGCTTCGCCACCTCGGGGCAGGTCTGCACCGAGCGGGAGCGCAGCACCCCACCGAGCTGAGCTGCTCGTCCACACCGCACACGCTCGGTATCCACAGGGGTGACCGTGCGGGTTCCCCCGCCACCTGCCGAGCCATATGATGGCACCCGGCTTAGGGGAGGGGTCGCCGCGAGGCGCGCCACCTGCCACGACTCAGGGGAGGCAGCCGGCTGTGGCCAGCATCGAGGACGCCGCACGCACCGAAGCCCCCCGTTCGCGGTCCCGGCTGCGCGGCGGGCTGGTGACCGTCGGCACGGTGACCGCGCTGCTGGCGGCCATGGGGCTGACCGTCCTCGGGTTGGGCGCGGCGGACAACGCGGTGGCCAACTACGACGCGAGTTCCTGGCTGTGGAGCGCGGCGCGCAGCGAGCTAGCCCGGGTCAACGGGGTCACCGCCCGCGTCGACACCCGCACCGAGGTTCCCAACGCTCGCCGCCACCTGATGCAGGTCACCCAGACCGACCGGCTGCTGATCCTGCGCGACCTGCAGACCGGGCAGGTCAGCTCACTGGACCTGGCCACCCTGCAGCTCACCGCGACCACGCGGACCACCCCCGGGCTCGGCGTGAGCGTCGCCCTGCACGAGGACGCGGCGTTCGTCGTCGACGCCGCGCAGGGCATCGTGCGCCAGCTCGACCCGCGGTCGCTGACCCCGGTCGGCGAGCCGGTCCGCTACCCGCCGGGCATCACCGGCGGCACCTTCGACGGCGAGGGCCGGCTCTGGGTCGCGGTGCCCAGCGAGGGCACAGTGTCGGCGGTCACCGCCGCGAAGCTGCCGTCCGCGCCGGCCTCGGCCGCGCCCGCCGGTGGCGGGCTCAGCCCCGAGCGGGTCGAGACGTACGACGTCGCCGAGGCCAGCCACGAGCTGGTGGTCTCCACGCTGGACGACGGGGTCGCGGTGCTCGACCGCACCGCCGGGAAGCTGGTGCGGGTGCAGCGCGGCGAGGTGCACCCGACGCCCCTGAAGTTGACCGGCCCGGCGGCGCTGCCGGCCCGCACCAGCGGTCCGCGCGTCCCGGTGACCGTGTCGGCCGAGCGGCGGGTGCTGGTGGTGGGTGACGCCGGCGAGGAGCGGGCGTTCACCGTGCCGGGCAACGGCGACCGGCTCAGCCCGGCGGTGGCCTGGGCGGACAGGTTCTACTGCGCCGACGAGGCCACCGGCGCCATCTACTCCTTCGACACCGGCGGCCAGTTGGTCGACACCATCCGCGGCCGGGCGAACGGGCCGCTGGAGCTGGAGGTGCGGGAAAACCACCTCTTCATCAACTCCCCCGACTCGGCGACCGCCCGGGTGGTGGACGACAAGCACCAGGTGCGCGAGGTCAACAAGTACGCCAACGACGTGCTCGGCGGCGACCCGCCGCCGACTCCCCCGCCGCCGCCCCCGCCGAAGAAGCCCCGGGTGGGCAAGCCGAGCGCGCCGCGCAGCGTCACCGCCGCCGCCGGCAACGCCCAGGCCCGGGTGAGCTGGCGGCCGGCCGCCGCGAACGGCGCCGAGATCATGAAGTACGTGGTGCAGGGCGCCGGCCAGCGCCTGGAGGTCGGTGCCAACCAGCGTGCGGTGGAGGTCAAGGGGCTGACCAACGGCGAGACGTACCGGTTCGCGGTGCACGCCGTGAACGCCAAGGGCGACGGCCCGTCGCGCAGCAGCAACCCGGTCACCCCGACCGCCGCCGTGCCCGATCCGCCCGCGAGCGTCACCGCTCAGGAGCGGCCGGACGGCACGGTGCTGGTGAAGTGGCCGGCGGCGAACGGGCAGGGCAACAAGATCGCGAAGTACGCGGTGACGGCCAGCTCGGCGGGGACGAACGCGCCGGCCGGCGAGTCGACGAAGACGGAGCTGGTGGTGCCCGCCGGGGAGCTGGAGTTCGGCACCCAGTACGCGTTCACCGTGGTCGCGGTCAACGACAAGGGCGCCGGCTCGGCGGCCTCGCCGGTCAGCAACACGGTGGTGCCGTTCGCGGCGCCCGGCCGACCGGTCGACCTGCGGGCCGGCACGGTCGCCGACCAGCCCGGCGCGATCACCGTGCAGTGGGCGCCGGCCGAGGCGAACGGCCGGCCGGTGACGAAGTACCTGGTGGACGTCGGCGGGCGCAGCAGCGAGGTGACCGACACCCGCACGACCGTCACCGGGTTGGGCAACGGCGAGAACGTCACCGTGAAGGTGAAGGCGGTCAACGAGGCCGGGCCCGGCCCGGAGGCCACCACCACCGCCCGCACCGTCGCCGAGCCACGGGTCACGGTCACCGGCTCGTCGGCGACCGCCACCTCGGCGACCGTCACGTTCACCGTGGACGCCGGCGGCGGCAAGGCCACCTGCTCGGTGAACACGCCGGGCGAGCCGGCGAAGGCCGGGCCGTGCTCCAGCATCACGGTGCCGGGTCTGACGCCGGGCACGAAGTACACGTTCACGGTGACCGCCACCAACGCCGCCGGCAAGGGCACCGCGACGCGGGCCCAGACCACCGAGGTGCTCTACGGCATCGCGACGTGCAACAACGGGCCGGACGGCGACCAGCGGACCTACTGCAACAAAGAGGTCGACGGCCGCAACGGCAACGAGATCTTTTCCGTCGCCCGGCAGGACAACGACCAGCAGGTGGGCTGGGCGAAGCCCGGCACCCGGCTGAAGGCGTACTGCAAGAAGTCCGGCGGGAACGTCGACTCGTGGATCTACAACAACAACAAGCAGAGCACCTGGTGGGTGCAGGTCGAGTACAGCGGGAAGAACTACATCCCCTGGGCCTGGCTCAACCTGGAGGGCGGCGACAACATCAACGTCCTGCCCACCTGCTGAAGCACCCAGGCAAGGAGCACCACCGACCGTGAACACCCACGAGCCGCTCACCCAGCCGGAGGTGCAGGGCTTCGCCGCACTGGCCGCCCGGCTGGCCGAGAACGTCAACGCGGTCGTGCTCGGCAAACCGCAGGTGGTCCGGCTGGCGCTGACCGCGCTCTTCGCGCAGGGTCACGTGCTCCTGGAGGACGTGCCCGGGGTCGGCAAGACGACCCTGGCCCGGGCCATCGCCGCCACCGTGAAGGGTGAGTGGCGGCGTATCCAGTTCACCCCCGACCTGCTCCCCTCCGACGTGTCCGGTGTGACGATCTTCAACCAGGCGACCCGGGACTTCGAGTTCCATCCCGGGCCGGTCTTCGCCAACATCGTCATCGCCGACGAGATCAACCGGGCGTCGCCGAAGACCCAGTCGGCGCTGCTGGAGGTGATGGAGGAACGCACCGTCACCGTGGACGGGGTCCGACATCCCGTGCCCGCGCCGTTCCTGGTGGTCGCCACGCAGAACCCGGTGGAGATGGACGGCACCTACCGGCTCCCCGAGGCGCAGCTGGACCGCTTCCTGGTCAAGCTCTCCGTCGGCTACCCGGACGAGGCGGTCGAGGTGGAGGTGCTGCGTGGCGCCACCGTCCGCTCCCCCGAGGCGCTCACCCCGGTCACCGACACCGCCACCGTGGGCGAGATGGTCCGGATGGCCCGTCGGGTGCACATCGCCGAGCCGCTCTACGCGTACGCGGTTCGGTTGGCCGCCGCCACCCGCACCCACCAGCACGTACGCGTCGGAGTCAGCCCTCGGGGTGTCATCGCGCTGACCCGCGCCGCGTGCGCGTACGCGCTGATCGACGGGCGGGGTTGGATCATGCCGGAGGACCTGAAGGCGCTCGCCGAACCGGTGTTCGCCCACCGGCTGCTGCTCACCCCGGACGCCCAGGTGCGCGGGATGACCGCGGCGGAGGTGCTGCGCCAGGCCATCGCCTCGGTGCCGGTGCCGCTGCCGTCGGGGCAGCCGGCGCCGGTGCAGGGCTGACCGGCAGCAGCGCATGGGGATCACCGCCCGCGGGGTCGGGCTGCTCGTCGCCGCCGTCGTTCTGCTCGGGGTGGGCTTCCGGTTCGCGTACCCCGAGTTGACGCTGCTGGGGGCGGCGGCCGGCGCGGCCGTCGGATACGCCGCGCTGACCGCGGCCTGGCGGCCCCGGCTGGTGGTGGCCCGCCGCGCCGACCCGGACCGGGTGGCCCGCGGCGAGCCGGCGAGCATGACGTTGACCGTCCGCAACACCGGCCGGCTGCGCTCGGCGAACCTGCTGGCCGAGGACCGGTGTGGGGACCGCACGGTGCCGGTGCCGCTGCTGCGCCTGCGGCCCGGCCGGGACACCGAGGTCCGCTACGACGTGCCGACCCATCGGCGTGGGGTGGTGCCGGTCGGGCCGCTGCGGGTGACCCGGCGGGACCCGCTGGGCCTGGTGGCGCTGACCCGCCCGTACGGTGCGAGCACACCGGTGTGGGTGCACCCCCGGGTCCACCCGCTGACGGCGGTGCCCACCGGCGCGGGGCGCAGCCTCGACGGCCGGGTGGACGGGGTGCCGCACGGGTCGATCACCTTCGACTCGCTGCGGGAGTACGTGGTGGGCGACGAGCTGCGCCGGGTGCACTGGCGCACCAGCGCCCGGGTCGGCGAGCTGATGGTGCGGGAGAACGTGGACACCAGCCTCCCCCGCCTGGTGGTGCTGCTGGACAACCGCGCCGCCGCGCACCCCGCACGGGTGCGAGGGGTGGCGGAGTCGTTCGAGTCGGGCTGCGAGGCGGCGGCGTCGATCGTCACCGCCGCGCACCGCGCGGACCTGCCGGTGCTGTTGGTACTGGTCGCCGCGGAGCCCGCCACGTCGGTCGAGCGGGGGCGCGGCGACCGGGCCGACGGTGCGGTGGACGGCGAAGGCCACCCGCTCGGGCCGCTGGACCGGCTCGCCGCCGCCGAACTCTCCGGCGACGACGACGCGCTGCGCGCCGCCACCACCCGACTGCGCCAGGACCGGCTCGGCGACACGCTGATCTTCCTGACCGGGCCGGGTGGCCGCGCCGACCTGGGGCACGTGGGTGCGCTGCGCGGCGCGTACCCGTCGGTGGTCGTCGGGGTGTTCGGCCCGGCCGAGCCCACGCCGGCCGGTACGGCGGGCCTGGTGGTGGTCGACGCGGCGGACGGCGCGCAGTTCGCCGCCGAGTGGGACGGGGTGCGCCGGTGGTGACGGGCGTCGACCAGCAGCGACCGGGCCCTGCGACCACCGCCGGCGCGGCGGGATCCGGGACGAGTCCGGGCACGCCGCCGATCGACGGCTCGGCACAGCGGGACTGGCCCGGGCGGGTGTGGCGGGCACTGCGGGCCGCCGTCGTCCCGCTCGCGTTGATCGGGTTGACCGCGCTCGCCGGGGTGGTGCTCGGCCGGGTGTACGCCGGCGACCTGCTGACCCGGTTGGTCATCGGCGCCGCAGCCGGTTCGGTGCTGGTCAGCGTGGCCGCCCGGCGGCTGCCCTCGTGGCTCGTGGCGCCGGTGTCGGTGGCCGCGATGGCCGGTTGGACACTCTGGTCGCTGCGGCTGGCCGCCGCCCGCGCCGAGCTGCCGGGCAGCCTGCTGGAGGTGACCGCGGACGCCGCGCGCAACGGCATCCCCCGGCTGCTCACCGCGATGATTCCGGTCGAGCCCACGCCGGACACGGTGCTGATGCCGGTGGTCGCCGCGTGGCTGGCCGGGCTGGCCGGCGCCGAGGTGGCGCTGCGCACCGGCCGGGTGCTGTTGGGTTACCTGCCGGCGGCGGGGCTCTTCGCCGCCGCCCTCTATGTGGTCGGGCCGAACGCCGAACCGGCGATCGGGGCGACGCTCGCGTTCGTCGCGATCGCCGCGGTGGGTCTGGCGGCGCCCGCCGGGTCACCGTCGACCGGCGGTGATCCGGCCGCCGGCCTCGCCCCCCGGGTCCGCGCGGCGGTGCGGGTCCGGCTCGCCGCCACCGCGGCGCTCGGGGTGGCCCTGGTGGTCGGGCTGGTGGCGCTGCTCGGCCCGGTCGTCGCCGGTCAGGTCGACGGTCGGCCGGTGGACCCTCGGCGGTACGTGGAGCCGCCGCAGGTGCAGACGCTGGACGAGAACCCGCTGATCCGGATCTCCGGGTGGGCCCTGCACCCCGAGCAGAAGCTGCTCGAGGTGAGCACGGTCCGTCCCGGCGGCGTGACGCCCCCGGACGGCGGCACCGCGAGCGGTGGGCCGGATGGCGGCACCGACGACGAGCCGGCGGACGACGCCGGTGACAGTGTGCGGATCCGCCTCGCGGTGCTCAGCGACTACGACGGGGTGACCTGGCGGGTCGGCGCCAACTACCGCAACGCCGGTCGGATCCTGCCGGCCGCGACGCCGGCCCGGGACAGCACGGTGGAGACGGTCCGGCAGCAGATCACCGTGGCCGACCTCAGCGGCCGGCTGCTGCCGGCCGTGGCGACCCCGAGCGAGGTCAGCGGCGCGCGGGTGGCGTACGACCCGGCGACGGGGACGCTGATCCGGCCGGAGGGGCTGACCCCGGGGCTGCGGTACACGGTGACCTCGGCCCGCGAACGCCCGGACAGCAACCTCCTGGCCACCGCGAACGTGCCCGCCGGTGCGGAGGTGGCTCGGGTGCTGCGGGTCGCCGACGGGGTGCCCGACCCGATGCGCCGGCTGGCCGCGCAGCTCGCCGAGGAGAACGGCGCCCCGTACGCGCGGGCCGCGGCGATCGAGCAGTTCCTGGTCGAGCACTACCGGGTGGTGGCGGACGCGCCGAGCGGGCACGCGTACCCGAACCTGGGCTTCTTCCTTTTCGGCCCGCGCAACGGCGGCGGGCAGCGGGGCACCTCGGAGCAGTTCGCCGCGGCGTTCGCGGTGCTCGGCCGGCTCTCCGGGCTGCCCACCCGGGTGGTGGTGGGCTTCGGGTCCACCGGGCAGGGGCCGGTGCGGGCCGGCGACGCGTACGCCTGGCCGGAGGTGCTCTTCGACGGGTTGGGCTGGGTGTCGTTCGACCCGCTGCCCCGCCCGGACAACGAGCCGAGGCCGGTGGAGGAGGACTTCCGCCCGACGCCGGAGGATCCGCCGCCGTCGGAGGCGCCGGAGCCCACCGTGGAGCCCACCGCCTCCCCGGAGCCGGTGTCCGTCGCCGACGGGCCGGCCGGCCAGGGTGGCGTGTCCACCCCGGTGCTGGTCGCGGGCGGCGGTGGTGGCCTGCTGCTGGTGGTGGGCGCCCTGCTGCTCACTCTGCTGGCGATGCGCCGCTCACTCACCCGCGCCCGGCTCGGCCGGGGCGACCCCGGCGAGCGCATCGCCGGCGCCTGGCGGGAGGTCACCGACGCGCTGCGGCTGGCCGGTCGACCGGTCGGCGCCGACCTGGCGGCCACCGAGGTGGCCGGGCGGGCCCGCCAGGCCCTCGCCGACGCCCGACCGGGCGCGACCGGCGACGGCACAACCGGCGACGTTCCGGCCGTCGACGAGCTGGCGGCCCTGCTCAATCAGGTGGGCTTCGCCCCCGGCGCCGCAACGGCCGACCAAGCGGCTCGCGCCGCCGAGCTGGCCACCGTCTACACAGCGACCCTGCGCTCCGCCCGACCCTGGTGGCGCCGCCTGCTCTGGTCCGTCCACCCATCCCCCCTGCACCGCGCCCGCCGGTCCCCGCGGTGATCAAGAACTTTGCGTCGCCTGCGGACCCATTCCTGACGCAAACCTCTTGATCACCGGAGGCAGGTCCGGGGGCGGGGGTCATGTCCAAGCGCTGGAGGACGCATCACCGGTCCTCGGACGCAATCTGCTTGCGCGTCGAAAGACGCTATCGAGCCGGTGATCGAACCCGGCCGACGCGCCGACCATAGTCGGCGGCCACGGCGATGACGAGGGGCCCCCATGCGACCATCGGGGCGTAGAACCACAGCACCTCCCAGCCCGGAGCCTGATGTGCCGGTTCGTCGCGGCCTATCCCCACCCAACCGCGCTCCACAAAATGGAACCTGCTGTTCAAGAAGAGATACACGCAGATGGCGGCGAGCACCGAACCGCCGATCAGCGCGACGAGCACGACTGGGCGCGCCGGAATCGGACGGCCCCCGAGCAGCGGTACCCAGTGCGGAAGTCGTTGTCCCCAGCGTTGCACCAGCCCGAGTGTCAACAGCGCCAGCCCCATCGACAGGGCGGACAAGAAGATCATGTACCACGGGGTGACGGCATCGTCGGTGAACACGAGGGACAGTCGCCAGACCGCGGACGGCAGGACGCAGAGCGGGACGGCGTAGGCGGCCCAGACGGCCCAGGGTGGCGGGGCGGCGGCCCAGGCGCGGTGAGAGTCAGTGGGGCCCATCGGTGCTCCGATCTTCGAGGGCCAGAGCCGTTGGGACTCTGGCGGCGTCTGTCTGCTCCTGACGCGGCCAGGTGGCGAGGGCATAGCCGGTGGTCGTGACGCCCAGCGACACTCCCCAGCCGAGGAACACCAGCAGCGTGGTGGCTACCGCCCACCCCTCCCACACGTCCGACCAACGCAGGTCACCCGCGAGTAGTTGGCCGACGAACACCGCGACGCTCAACACGCCGTAGGTGACCAGCGCGAGCGCCACCACCCCGGCCGGGATCACCGCCAGCAGCCGGGGAACCCGTCGACCGTGCAGCCCCGGCACCCAGTGCGGGAACTGCTGCCCCCACGGCTGTACCAACCCGAGAACGAGCAGGCCGGCGAGCGGCGGGACGAGAGTGATCGCCACGCCCGTCGGCGTCGAGAGATTCAGGTGGATGTCATTCAGTTCCCGCTCGGATATGCCGAACGGAACGCCGAGCACCCAGAGCGCGTGCGGCACGGCCCAGCCGACCACCGGCAGCGCGACAGCCGCGTACGCCCAGAGGCGCGTCCACCGCGGCACCGGCTGGTAGCCGGAACTCACCGCTCCGCGCTGGGGACCGGATGCGTTCGCAAGCCCGGCGAACAGGACGCCACCCGCTACCAACGCGAGTCGGGCGCCGAGGTCACGCCAGTCCGAGGGACGCCCCGCCAACGCCGCCGGGACCTCGAAGAGCAGATGCAGCGGGAACGCGACGACCAGGAGCAGCGCGCTCGCCGCCCAACTCCCGGCGGCCGCGGCGCGGCCCGGGAACCGGATGGCGCACACAACAATCATTGCGAGAGCGACACCGACTCCCACCGCTCCCCGTCCCGCCCAGAACGGCAGCGTCTCCACGCGGTCCGCGCCGCATCCACCCGCCGGATCGACCAGATCAGTGCGGTCGCAGGCGGTGTACCCCCACCGGCCACCCGCGATCCAGTACAGACGCAGAGCCACCTCACCGACGACGAAGACGACGCATGCCATCGCCCACGGTCTGGCCGCGTCGTTCGCTGCGGATCGGTGAGTACGAGCGGAACGGTCTGACATGTCGCCCCCTACGCGCAGCGCCGTGTCGGCACACCGGAACCTGGCGACCACACAGCGACACTCATGAACCAATGATCTGCGGCGATGGACGCACTCCTCCTCCCCAGCAGAAGTGAATGCAGTCCCGCAGCTGGGGGATGGCCCTTGCGCTTGGTTCAGGGGTTGAGGGGTCAGGCGGTCAGGCGGCGGATGAGCTTGCGGAGGCCTGCCTGCCAGCCGTCCGGGTCCTCGGCGCGGCGGCGCGCGTAGTCGGCGACCTCGGGGTGCGGCAGGATCAGGAAGCGCTCCTCGGCCAGCCCGGCGATGGTCGCGTCGGCGACCTGGTCCGGGGTGAGCACCGCACCGGAGGCGGCGATCACCCGGGCGCCCAGGTGGCCCTCGACGATTCCGTCGGCGAGCATCGGGGTGTCGACGCCCTGCGGGCAGAGCGCGCTGACCCGGATGCCCCGGTCCCGGTAGGTGATGGCCAGCCACTCCGCGAAGCCCACCGACGCGTGCTTCGTCGCGGTGTACGCGGCGTCGCCCACCGCGGTCAGCACGCCCGCCGCCGAGCAGGTGTGCAGCAGGTGGCCGCCGCCCCGGGCGAGCATCCCGGGCAGCACCGCGCGGGCGGAGTAGACGTGGGCGAGGACGTTGACCCGCCACGCGCGGTCCCAGCCGGCGTCGTCGACCTCCACTCCCCCGCCGGTGGTCACGCCCGCGTTGGCGCAGAACAGGTCGATCCGGCCGTACCGCCGCTCGGTGTCGTCGACCAGCGCGCGGACCTGATCCTCGTCGGTGACGTCGAGTGCCTTGGCGTGCGCGAGCGGGCCGATGCCCTCGGCCACGGCGCGGGCCGCGTCGCCGTCCAGGTCGGCGATCACCACGGCGGCGGCACCCTCGGCGGCGAACCTGCGGGACAGTGCCGCCCCGATGCCGCCGGCGCCGCCGGTGACCACCACGATCCGGTCGGTGAGGTTCACGTCGACGCTCCTACGGGGTCGGTGCCCAGCTGGGCGATGAGGGTGGTCAGTGCGGCCGCACCGCCGGCGGTCACCTCGGGGGTGGGCAGCAGCGCGAGGACGGGCACGTCCACGCCGGCGTCGGCGTAGCGGCGCACCTCGGCGCGGCAGTGCTCCGGCGAGCCGTGCAGCACGAGCGCGTCGACCACCTCGTCCGGCACCGCCGCGCTGGCGCCGCGCCGGTCACCGGCGGCCCACGCCTCCCACATCGGCGCCAGCGCCTCTTCACGGCCGAGCCAGCGGTGGAACTCGGCGTACGCCGGGACGGTGAGGTAGCTGGTGATCAGCCGGCGACCGAGCTTGCGGGCGTACCCGGCGTCCTCGGTGGGGCAGACGAAGATCCGGGCGGCGACCTCGAAGCCGGCGCGGCGCTCGCCGAGCTCGGCGAGGGCGCGTGGCACGTCGTCGGCGCCGAGCCAGTTGAGAATGACCCCGTCGGCCTCCGCGCCGGCCAGCCGGAGCATGCCGGGGCGCAGCGCGGCGAGCAGGATCGGCGGCGGTACGGCTGGCGGCCGTTCCAGGGTGAACCGGCGCACGGTGAAGGTGTCGTAGACCTCGTCCACGGTCTCGCCGCGCAGCGCGGCGCGCAGGAAGCGCAGGACGTCCCGGGTGCGCCGGAACGGTTCGTCGAACCGCACGGCGTTCCAGTCGCGGACCAGCACCGGCGAGGACGCGCCGATGCCGAGCGCGAACCGGCCCGGCGCGGCCTCGGCCAGCGCCGCCGCGCTCATCGCCAGCAGCCCGGGTCCCCGGGTGAAGACCGGGGTGATCGCGGTGCCCAGCCGTAGCCGGGGCTGCCAGGCGGCGGCGAGCGCCAGCGGGGTGAACGCGTCGGTCCCGGCGACCTCGGACGACCAGACGTCGGTGAACCCGGCCCGGTCGAGCGTCGCGTAGACCGCGGCGTGGTCGGCCAGCGGGATCCCGCCCAGCGGGACCGTCATGCCCCATCGATTCGTCACCGATCGATCGTGCCCGTTGACCGGGTCCGCGAGCAAGATCCCCGAACCGGGCGGATTTGCCGGCATCGGTCCGCCCGACCGGTCCGGCGGTGTTACGACTGCCAGGTGGACCGGACCGACCGCGCGGGCGGCTGACCGTGGGTTCCAGGGCAGCGGGTCGCCTGGAGCCGGTATCGGCGGGGGCCGCTCCGAACCGGGCCACCTTCCTGGAGCTCTTCTACGACCTGGTCTACGTCTTCGCGCTCACCCGGATCTCCACCCGTGTCTTCGAGGACCTGGCCCAAGATCCGGGTCGGGAGCACGGCTGGGCGGCGGTCACCGGAGGCGGCAAGACGCTGCTGTTGCTGCTGGCGCTCTGGGCGCTCTGGCAGGGCACCGCGTGGACGACCAGCCGCTACGACCCGTACCGGGTGCCGCTGCAGGCCGTCGTGATGACCGCGCTGGTCTGCAGCATGGTCATGGGGGTGGCGATCCCGCGGGCGTTCACCGAGACGGCGCTGATGTTCGCGGTGGCGTACGTCGTCGCGCAGGTGTCCCGGCCGCTGATCCTGTCGATCGCGCTGGGGCCGCATCCGTACCCGCCGGCTGAAGGTGCGGATGGCGATCGTGTACGCCACCAGCGGGGTGTTCTGGATCGGTGGGGCGATGCTGACCACCAACCAGCAGGTGGTGGCGTGGTCGGCGGCGTTGGTCATCGAGTACGCGGCCAACCGGGCTGGCTGGCCGGTGCCGGGGCTGGGCCGGTCGACGATCTCGAAGTGGGACATCGCCGGTAAGCACCTGGCCGAGCGCTACCAGCAGTTCTTTCTGATCGCGCTGGGCGAGACGATCCTGGTGGCCGGTCTGGCGTACAGCAAGGGGCCGTACCGGTCGGGGCACGCGCTGGCGTTCGCGTTGGCGCTGGCCACCACGATCACGCTGTGGCGGATCTACTTCCAGCGCGCCGGGCAGATCCTGGGCGAGGCCGTGGCGCAGGCCCGGCACCCGGCCAACATCGGCCGCTCGGCGGCGGACACCCACCGGTTGATGGTGATCGGGCTGGCCGGCACCGCGGTCGGCTATGAGCTGATCATCGAGCATCCGCTGGACCGGATGCCCGGGCCGTGGCTGGCCATGGTGCTCGGCGGGCCGGCGCTGTTCCTGGCCGGCCGGGCCCGCTTCGAGTACGAGGTGTTCGGACGGGTCTCGCCGTCGCGGTGGATCGCCCTCCTGGCGCTGGCGGTGGTGGCGGCGCCGCTGCTGCTCCTGCCCGGTGTGGCGACGACCGCCGTCGTGGTGCTGGTGCTGGCCGCCGTCGCGGTCGCCGACGCCCGGCGGGCGCGCGGCGCCCCACCGGAGGCGCCGAAGACGCCGTTCTGAGCCATCGGGGTACGCCGATATGATGGCGGCGCGGCAGGTTAATCTCGGCAGGTGACCTTCTCCCTCGTGGCCCGCTCTGCCGACAGCCGGTTGCACGGCGTCGTCGTGGCCAGCAAGTTCCTCGCCGCCGGGGCGCTCGTGCCGGCCGCGGAGGCCCAGGTCGGCGCGCTGGCCACCCAGGCGCACGTCAACCTCGCCTACCGCCCGCAGGGGCTGACCCTGCTGCGCACCGGGGTGCCGGCCGCCGATGTGGTGGCCGGCCTGATCGCCGCCGACGCCGAGCGGGAGCACCGCCAGCTCGGCGTGGTCGGGGTCAGTGGTCCGGGTGCCAGCTGGACCGGGCCGGCCTGCCACCCGTGGGCCGGTGGGCGCACCGGCGACGGCTGGGCCGCACAGGGCAACGTGCTCACCGGCCCGGAGGTTGTCGACGCGCTGGGCGAGGCCTGGCTGGCCGGTTCGGCGCTGCCGTTCGCCGAGCGGCTGGTGGCCGCTTTGCGCGCCGGTGACGACGCCGGCGGCGACCGGCGGGGCCGGCAGAGCGCCGGTCTGCTGGTGGTCGAGCGCGACGGCGGGTACGGCGGTAGGAGCGACGTGCTGATCGACCTGCGGGTCGACGACCACCCCGATCCGGTGGCCGAGCTGGGTCGGCTGCTCGCCGTGCACACCCTGCTGTTCAGCCGGCCCGACCCGGCCACGCTGCTGGATCTCAGCGGCGCGGTGGCCGACGAGGTGGCGGCGTTGCTCAGGGCTCTGGGTCACCCGGTGGCCGACGACGGGCCGGAGGGCGCGTTGATCTCCTGGGCCGGGCTGGAGAACCTCGAAGAGCGGCTGGTGCCGGGGCGGATCGACCCGGTGGTGCTGACGCACCTGCGCGGCGTCGCCCCGCACGTGCCCGCGCCCCGCTCCGCGAGCTGACCCGGGTCAGCTCCCGAAGGCGAGCCAGCGGAACCCGGCGGCGTCGACCGTGGCCCGCTCCGGGCCGGTCAGTGCCACCCGCCCGGTGGTCTTGCGGATCAGCGTCAGCCGGTCCCAGCGCAACTCGGCCGGCGCCGGCCGTCCGTCGGTGAGCAGGTCGACGATCACCGCTGCCGCCTGGGCGGTGAGCCATGGGGGGCGGTCCAGCGCGGCG
Organism: Micromonospora sp. NPDC005163; assembly: GCF_053599835.1. Classification (NCBI taxonomy): domain Bacteria; kingdom Bacillati; phylum Actinomycetota; class Actinomycetes; order Micromonosporales; family Micromonosporaceae; genus Micromonospora; species Micromonospora sp. NPDC005163. Next base: position 2,650 of record NZ_JBSFYP010000013.1, on the reverse strand, counting down.
GCCAGGTCCAGCCCGTGCACGCCCACCTCGAGGACCCGGGTCCGCAGGAACTCGGTGAGGCGCATCGCGTCGCCGTGCCGGGTCCGGACCAGCCGCTCGGGCGGGGCCGCGGCGACCGCGGCGTCGGTGGCCCGCCAAGCCCGGTCCAACTCGGTCGCCAGCGCCGCCCGGTCCACCTGTAGCGCGTCCCGCCGGCCGCCGGCGATCCGGTCGGCGTCCACCTCCGGGGTGAACTTCGCCGCGCCGAAGTACTCGGCGGCGTCCACCTCGGCGCGCGGCGGGGCCGGCGCGGCGAGCATGTCGGTCAGCCGGCCGGCGCCGGTACGCACGTGCGCGATCAGCTCGCGGACGGTCCACGGCGGGCAGCCGGTCGGCCGGTCGAGGTCGGCGTCGTCCAGCTCGGCCAGGATCTCGGTGAGTCGGGCGCACTCGGCGCGGAACGCCACGCGGACGGGATCCACCGGCAGCTCTAGCCCTTGACCCGTGGCACCAGCCGGTGCACGACGATGAGCACCAGCGCCATCACCACCGCCATCGTGCCGGCGATGCCGGCGGCGCTGCCCGCGTACCCGACGAAGAGCGGCCGCCGGGTCAGCTCGTCCGGCCCGGTGTCGCGCAGCTCGACCAGCCAGGACAGGGCCAGCACGCAGCCGATCAGGGCGAGCACGCCGACGGCGCCGAGCAGCAGGGCGGCGAGCCGGTGCGCGTCGCCGGGGGCGACCTTCGCCCGCTCCCGCTGGGTGACCAGCAGAACCAGCCCGGCCAGCGCCGCCCAGACGCCCACCACCAGGTACGCGGCGACGGCGTCGCTGGGCCGGTGCCAGCCGGCGGAGAGGGTGGCCACCCCGGCGACGGCCGCGTAGCCGGCGCCGAGGAAGGCGCCGACCGCCCGCACCTTGGGCGGCAGCACGAGCATCAGCGCGACCGCCACCGACGCGGCCACCGCGGTGTGCCCACTGGGGAGGCTGTTGCCCACCCCCGCGCGTTCCGGGTCGAGGCCGTAGTCCGGCCGGTTCAGCCCGTACTTCAGCAGCTGGGTGGAGACATTCGCGCCGGCGATCAGCAGGGTCGCGGTGATCGCGAGGGCGATCCGCCCCCGCATCAGCGCGATGAACCCGATCGTCGCGGTAGCGGCCAGCAGGGAGACCACCGACATCGCGTTGAGGAGCTTGTCGACCGGTCCGTCGATGCGATCCTGACCGATCCGGTTGCCGGTCAACGCGACCGTGTCGATCCACTGACCGATCTCGGAGTGCACAGCCACCCGCCAGACGACGAGGAAGGCAGCCGCCTGGACGACGGCCATGACGACCAACCAGACCGCGGTCCAACCCCTTGCCGTCGCGCGCATCCGCACACCGTAGCGGCCGGCGTCCGCCGGGCGGCCGGTGGCCCACCGGGGGCCGGCGGTTAGGTTGGAGCGGAGGCGAGGAGGTGACGGTGGGCGGCACACCGGAGCGCGACGCCGGCCAGGCCGCGCCCGACCCCGACCGGCACGGCGGGATCGACACGGGCCCCGATCGGCCGGCCCGGGCCGAATCGCTGACGGACCTGCTCGGCGGGCGGGGCGGCGCCATCGACGCCACCCTGCCACCGCTGGCGTTCGCCGCCGGCTGGCTGCTCGGCGGAGAGTCGATCTGGGCCGGGGTCGGCGCGGCGCTGGCCGTCGGCGCGGTGGTGGCCGGCGTCCGGCTGCGTCGCGGTGACCGGCCCCGCTCAGTGCTCATCGGACTGCTCGCCGTCTGCGTCGCCGCGCTGATCGCGGTACGCACCGGCCGGGCCGAGAACTTCTTCCTGATCCAGCTGCTCTCCAACGCCGCCAGCGCGCTGGCCTGGGCGGTCAGCATCGTGGTGCGCTGGCCGCTGCTCGGGGTGCTGGTCGGCGCGGCGCTGGGCCAGCGCTCCCGGTGGCGGCGCGACCCGGCGCTGCTGCGCGGGTACGCCCGGGCGAGCTGGGTGTGGACGGCGACCTATGTGCTCCGGGTTGCGGTGTTCGTGCCGCTGTACCTGAGCGGGCAGGTGCTCGCACTGGTCGTGGCCCGGGTCTCGCTGACCTGGCCGCTGGTCGCGGCGGCGCTGGCGGTGAGCTGGGTGTTGCTGCGCCGGTCGCTGCCGCCCGGGCACCCGGGCTTGCGTCACCCGGTAACCGGGGACCCTGCCGCGCCGCCCGGATGACCCGCGCGGGCAGTGCGTTGGCGGGCAAAAAAGTGGAGAGGCCGCCACGGGGGGAGCGGCCTCTCCGGTGACGTACGTTACTCCGTCACCGTCTTCGGTGTGATCCCGTGACGGCCCAAATTTCTGGGCTTTTTCGCGACAGCCTCCAGTCCGGGCGGTGGGGGCGGGCCGGCCGATCCGCTGCGTTGGCCGGATGGCCGGGCCTGACCGGGGGTGTCAGGCCGTGCGCCGGCCGGGTCCCGTCGTTCCCCCGGACCCGGCCGGACCCCGGGGTGGGCGGGGCACGCCGCCCACACCAGGGGTGCTGTTAGCCGTTCGGGAACGGGTTGCCGTAGTCGGCGTGCGCCATGGCGACATCGCTGCGCGCAGAACCGGTGGTAGGTCAGCTTCTCGACCTTGAAGGGCCGAGCTTGCGGATCGTGACGGCTCGTGGTGATGAGCACGAGGTCACGCCGCGTTCGGCAGGCTGACGGCT